>JAKSTB010000001.1 GCA_024402815.1 Alphaproteobacteria bacterium
CGTTCAATAGACAACACAGATGTTAAATAATCAACATCACTGATTTGCTTTTTATTATTGTCATCACCATATTCGTTTGCCCAATCGACAACATTTTTAATCAAAACATCCACAGGTAACGTGGCAATATATTCTTTGGACCACCATTCCAATTTTTTCATATCAAACAAAGATCCAGATGCAGGTATTTTCTTTGGACGCAATTCATAATCCCAGAAAGATTTAACCTGACCTTTTAATTTGGCCTCTTCATAACCCGGTGCCAAAATATTACCCAAATATTCAATCACAGCACCCGTTGGCCACCCCTGTTCCAAGAAAAACGCAACATTATTTTCAGGGTCTTTACGTTTTGACATCTTTCTTTGTTTGCCGGTTTCTTCATCAATTTTATCCAATGTCGCGGTATGAATATAATTTGGTAATTGCCATCCCATCATACGAAACATTTGAATATGCAATGCAACAGTTCCAAAATATTCTTCACCACGAACTACGTGGGTAATGCGCATAAAATGATCATCAACCAAATGCGCGAAATGGTATGTCGGCAATCTGTCCGTAGATTTAATTAAAACTATGTCTTCATTATTTTCAGGCACAGATATAGACCCACGAACAAAATCTTTGAAATAAATTCTGTTTTCAGGATTACCCATAGAATACAGACGAATCGTTGGGGTTTCACCATTATCCAAATGTTTGATAATATCTTCTTCGCTTATATCTCTGTCACGTGCAAATTCACCATAAATCCCTGTCGCCATACCCGCAGCACTTTGCTTTTCACGAATAGAATCCATTTCTTCTTGACTTAAAAAGCAAGGATATGCCAAACCGCGTTCCAATAAATACGCAACAACAGAATGGTAAATATCTTTTCTTTGTGATTGATAGTACGGACCATAATCGGACAAACCATTATCATTTCTTATTCCAAACTTTGCCAAAGAATTTATAACGATATCGACAGCTTCTTTGATTTCGCGTTTTGTATCTGTATCTTCTATGCGTAACAAAAACACACCATTTGATTGGTTTGCCAATTTATAATCAATCAATGCACTGTATAAATTTCCCAAATGCATATAACCCGTTGGACTTGGGGCAAATCTGGTTACCAATGTCCCATCTGGTAATTGGCGTGGTGGAAATTTACTTTCCAATTCATCCAAAGTATATTTTGGTGCCCCACCCAATACACGTGCTATTAAATCTTTTGATAATCCATTACGCATTTTTATTTCACCCTTGTTTTTATAATGAACTGATTTTATACTAATTATATGGAAAAACAAGAATTAAAACATTTTGAACAAAATGAATTGCGAACCTTTGGTCGCAGACACGGGAAAAAATTATCCATGCGTAAAACGTGGCTGATGGATAATTTATTACCAAAATTAGCACCAAAAGCTGACGAATACGGCAAAAATCCAATGATTTTAGAGATTGGATTTGGTAACGGCGAACACCTGCGAGAATTGGCAATAAACAATTCAAATTCCATAGTAATCGGGGCAGAACCCTTTGCAAATGGGGTCGCAGCATTATTATCCGCCATTACAACCGAATCGGATAATACCTTGATACCCGAATACAAAAACATTCGTATTTTTCCAGACGATGTGCGTTTATTATTAAAAAACGATGGTTTTAAAAATGTAAAATTTGCACAAATCTGGGTATTACACCCTGATCCTTGGCCAAAGGCAAAACACGAAAAAAGACGTTTGTTGAATCATGACTTTTTGAATTTATTGTCATCTAAATTATACAGGGATGGGAAAATCATAATTGGGACAGATCATTGGGAATATTATGATTGGATTGTTGAACAATTAAAACAGACAAATTTACAAATAAAATCTACATCTTTGGATATCATAAAAACCAGATACCAAATAAAAAACAAGGCCGGCACAACAGAACCTAAATATTTGATTTTAGACAATATTTAAGATTCTATAAAAACATGTATTTTGTCGACCAATTCTGGCTTTTCTGTCTCTGCTAATCTTATAACCTGGTCTATGTGATAAAAATCATTTTTCAAAATTAAATGCAAATCGCCGATAAAATCCCAATTTTTCAACATAGTAAAAATTCGGCCTATGAATTTAGAATTTTTACCTGAATTATCTTCGCTGGAATAAATACCAAAGGCGGTGGCCCTGATTTCGCGCAATTTTTTAAATATCAAATTCCAATCAGATATTTCTATTTTATCTATATCCATAATTATGCTTAATTCATGCCAAAAGAACAATCCGTCCCTTATCACAGACATAGTATTTATAAATTTTTCAAAATTATTCATGTCCAAAAATATTTGAACCCCGTGTGCGCCCTGCTTTTGAACATCTGATATATTCTTGGATATTTCGGAAAAAGCATTTTCAAAAGATTGCCCGATTGTTGAAAAATTATACCGCGTCAATATTTTTACATCTGTCTTTTCAAGGCACGCCCACAAAAAAGAAACCGTTTCAGGTGGCACAGAAACCACAGGTATTTTCTTTTCCAAAATCAAATTTGCAATTCCCGCCATATCAGTCGTATCTTGGACAGCATTACACCACAGGGCAATTCTTTGATCGTTTTCAAAAAAAATTTCATTTGGTTCAATCATTTGATTCCAGTTTATCATAAAATATGATACAATTAAACCGAAATGAGAAAATTTTTTGAACACCTTTTGTTATCTATATTGTTGATCATGTCCGTTGTGTTGGGAATGACCTTTTGGTTGAACACAAAATTTGGGTTTAACCTGCTGTCTGCAAAGCACTGGCAAGAATTGGCTTCGCTTCAGGCCGCCCACACACCGATTGATAAAACTTTCTATATATCTTTGGGTGTTGGCGTATTTATATTGATATTCGGGTTGTATTTAATATTCCGCCCACGTTTCAGAAAATTACCAAAACCTGTGATTTCTCAACAACCAATTCCACAACAACCCGTAGTTGTACAAAAACAACCCGAACCCAAACAGGTTCAACAAACCCAACCTGTGCAAAACACGCAACCTGAACCTCAACCCCAGGAACAAGATGTACCTGTGTCTGCCCTGATGAACAGACCACCAAAATTAAATCTGCCAAAAAACATGGAGGCTTTGGCCCAAAATAATTATATGAAACAACAAAATTCTGTATCAGACAATAATGTTTCCCAACAAAATACAACTATATACGACCAAGAATTACGCGATATATTTGAACAAAACAGTTATGTGGTTAAACCTAATTTGACGATCTCAGGATTAAAAACGAATTTATTTGCGATTGGTAATCACGAAGTTTTGTGGATGGGTGCGGTTGATTGTGATATGAATAAACTGAAAGCCTCAATCGGTAAATTAAGGGATTTGTTTGAAGAAACACTGGAAGATATTCCAATCAATATATTTGCATTCATATTGGATACAAAGAACGTCTATACCCCCAGCGATGACATAATGGTATTCCATTCAATTGAAGAAATATCTGAATTTATCTCTAATAACCCGGCTGATAACATAGACGAAGACGAAAAAGAAAATTTTGATGCATATTCAGATTATATTGATAATATAATATCTATGGCACCGCATCTTATGTAGTAATGTAACGTAACAAAGGGATAACACAAATGCAATTCAACCAAGATTCTGCAATGGCGAGATTAAGTTCTCTTGGTATGGATGATATGCCTGTTATGGAATACACACCCAAACGTTCTTGTGTGGACAAAGATTGGTTTAAAACCTATTCCATGTTGCGTCATGAATTTATGTCATCATTAACAGATTCTTTTGAAGAAATCGCTTTTATGAATTTATCCCAAGATGAATTTATGAATTTAATTATGGGCAAACAAATGCCAGAAAACACATCTATCAGATTCAGGATTCCTTTAACCTTGGGTGGCGAATTAAGCGTTGATAATATGTTTATGTGTTTGACTTTTCCACACAGTCAAAACTTGGACAGATTTATAATAGAACAAAGTGATGCAACAAAACTGTTTTTACCAAACCCAGAAAAAAAGATTTATGTAACAACTCATTTGGCTGGTGGTGGTGATGGCGGTAACGCTACATCCGACAGATTAAGTGTTTCCGCTATGAATTTTGCTGGTGGCAGAGGAAACGAATAACATGACGAAACAAGAATTTTTATCTTTTATGAAATCACGTGGTGCAACATTTACACCACCTGCAACGCAGACCGAAATTACTTTGGCATCGGCAAATTTACAGGGCATACGCGCTGCAATGTTGCCTACGTTTTTGGTTGATTTATATAATTCTTGTTCTGGAATTATATTGGGATCTGCATATATTTTTGGACCAAAACAAATTGAACGTGATATAAAATATCATGTTCCATCTATATTGGATATAAACAAAGATGTATCTGGAAATAAAAATTTATTCGGCAAAACCGTATTCGGCCGTAATGATTTATTTTGGTTTGCAGTTGATGCATTGGGTAATTGCGTTATGTTGGATAATTTAACTTTGTCCGTGATGCGCAAATATGATGATCCATATCGCGCAATGATAGATTGTTTGGTCGTTGGGAAAATTTAATTTATGCATAAAATATCTGTATCTTTGTCGGGACATCAAACCAGTATTTCACTGGAACAGGAATTTTTTGATTGCCTGCAAAATATTGCAAAGGAACAAAATGTTTCGATTGCATCTATTATAAAATCAATTGATGACACCAGATCCCCAGATACTAATCTTTCTTCTGAAATACGGATATGGATATTGAAGCAATTATTGAAAAAGCTAAAATAATCATCATCCATAAATTCCGCCCTAATCTTCTATACAGCGCTTCATGCGCACCCCACACAAACCCATCCAAAGAACCATTTTGTCCAACCGGCATCCATGATTCGACCTTTCCATCACTGGCGACAAAAGCGCTGATTCCCGAATAATTCGCACGGATAACAGGAACCCCAGATTCAATCGCATAACGTTTCACCATATCCAGATGCTGAAATACCCCCGGTGTTAAACCAAACCAAGTATCATTTGTAATATTGATAATTGCATTTGGTGTAATACGATTTGGAATCAAAGAATCTGAAAATATAATTTCATAACAAATCGCGGGTGCAAAAACAAAATCACCACGTTGTGTATTTATAACTATCAGTTCTGGACCATTGCCCGCCTCTAATTGTCCAGGTGTTGGAATTATATCACCAAATGGGCGATATTCACCGAACGGAACTAAATGAGATTTGCTGTATAAATTATCAATCACACCAGATTTGTTTGCCACAACCATAGAGTTATACATTTTGCCATCTGCATAATGATTCACACCCATAACCACATTTGTATTTAATATGTGTGACAATGGGAATTTATCATCTACAACCACATATGGATAAGTTGTTTCTGGATAAACAATAATATCAGGTTTGTTTGTTTTGTCGGCGGTTGCCCAAACAAATAAATCGCGAACCTTTTGGTCGGCCTGTTGTTGTGCCTCTGCCCTTGTCTTTGGCATTTTGTACACGGCAGATTCAGCGGGTTGCACAATTCTAATCAAAGGCAAATTATCCATATTTACATTATCAATTTTTTTCATATTGTGATATCCATAAACACATCCAACCACGAACAAAGAAACAAACATTAAAAATATAACCCAACAAGATTTGCATTTTTTGTTTTTCAAAATTTCAACCAAAGAAGCAACCAACCCAATGATAACAAAAGTCAATCCCAATGCACCCCACATCGCCATAGAATTAGCGACCATTGGAAAATGCATAGTTATATTTGATACTGGATTCCATGGAAAACCTGTGAAAATCCATTCCCGTAACCATAAAACAAACATCCAAGTGGCAGTAAACAAAATAGCCCTGGGTGCCGGTTTGCGCTTTACATATCTAATAACCGCAAAAGGCAGAGACAAAATAATTCCGCAAATCAAACCGATTCCCAATAATCCTGGTATTGTCCAAATTGCAAATTGACGCGCCAGTTCCGGAACAACATAAATAGAATTCAAAACCCACCAAAACATAAACATCCCATAAAACGCACCGAAAGGAAATGTTATCAACCAAGATTTCATAAAACTGACATGCTTTGTTTGTTTGATTGTTAAATAATATGCACCGCCCACACCTAACGTAAACAACATCCATAAATAAAATGGTGCGAAACCAAAGGAAGCAATTCCGCCGAATACAGCATATAACACATATTGCCAAAATCCATTTTCACGTATTTTTATATTTTTTAATTTTGTTATAAATTTACCGGGGCAACAAGATTCATCACAGCAAACAATATCTTCATCTGCATAAGGATTCTTATATCCCAATTTTTTTAATATTTTGATTTCTTTAGATTCCATAATCTTGGCTTCTTGATCTGTTAAATGATCAAAACCCTGCAAATGTAAAATTCCATGAACAATCATATGCGCAGTATGTTCCGAGACAGATATGTTTTCTGCATCCGCTTCTTTTTTCACAGTATCTAATGATATAAAAATATCACCCAATAAAACATCATCACCCAATTCAAAAGATAACACATTTGTAGGTTTATCAAAACCGCGATATTCCCTGTTTAATTTACGAATTGTTTTATCATCAACCAATGTAATTGAAACTTCGGCATCTTTGTGTTCGGCAGAAACCGCCGCATTGGCGATTTTTTCAAAATCTATTTTATATTTTTTCCAATTTTTATTTTCGATATTTACATATACTTTCATAATACGCACCCTATTTTTTACCGAACCCATGTTTCTTTGCAATCTTGGAACGTTTGTTTGCATATTTTGATGCAACGAAAGGATAATCCAAAGGCAAACCCCATTTTTCACAATATTGTTGCGGGGTTAAATTAAACTTTCTTTTGATATACCGCTTTAACATGACGTGCCATGTACCGTCTTCAAAACATTGAATTGCATCATCAGTTACAGAATCTGCGATTTGTTCAGGGGTCAAAGAAATGCCACGCAATATCTCAGTTGCCTGTTTTACGGCATCTTTCATAGATAATTTTGGGTTTGCACCTATGGCTGCAGCCGCCAAAGTTGCCACCGCCAACGTAAATTCAGAATCTTTATTTACCAATTGATAATCCTTTGATTATTTAATACAATAATTATATCACAAATAAATATCAAATAAAATAAAAGTAAAAATGACACGTCCACTGGCAGATTTAATGCGACCTCAAATCATCGATGAAATCGTTGGGCAAACCAATTTATTGGGGGAAAACGGCATTATTCACCGCATGATAGAAAATGGCAATTTATCAAATTTGATTTTGTGGGGTCCACCGGGATGCGGAAAAACAACAATCGCACGTGCTTTGGCAAAATCAGTAGATATGGATTTTGTGCCAATGTCCGCGGTGTTTTCAGGAACCGCCGATATAAAAAAATCTATGGATGCGGCGCGTATGAATCGTGATTTGGGACGTGGCACTTTGTTATTTATTGATGAAATTCATCGTTTTAATAAAACACAACAGGATACTCTGTTGCCCTATTTGGAAGATGGCACCGTAACATTTATTGGTGCGACAACTGAAAACCCCAGTTTTAATTTGAATAACGCTTTGTTATCCAGATGTCATATTGGTGTATTGAAACCGCTGTCTACGGAAGATTTGTTGACATTGATTAAACGTGCAGAAAAATTTTTAAGTAAAAAATTACCTCTTGATAATGATGCAAAAATTCATTTGGCACAAATGTCAGATGGCGACGCCAGATTTTTGTTAAACACGGTTGAATTTATATCTGGTGCAAAATTCAAAAAAAATATGACACCTGATGAATTAGATTCGGCAATTCAAAAACGCGCACCTATGTCCGACAAATCTGGGGATGAACATTATAATTTAATTTCTGCGGTTCATAAATCTTTGCGTTCATCCGATACAGATGCCGCATTATATTGGGTTGCGCGCATGATGACGTCAGGCCAAGATCCGCGATATATACTGCGCAGATTAACCCGCTTTGCAATGGAAGATGTTGGATTAGCGGATCCCCAAGCAATGCAGATTGCCCTGGCCGCTTGGCAAATTTATGAACGCATGGGTTCACCAGAGGGCGACATTGCCCTGACAGAATTGGTAATTTATTTGGCAACTGCGCCAAAAAGCATTTCTGCGTACAAAGCACAAACTGCATCATATGCTTTTGCAAAACAAACATCTAATTCTGTGCCACCAAAAAATATTTTAAACGCGCCAACCAAGATGATGAAAAATTTGGGATATGGCGATGGTTATGTTTATGACCCAGAAACAGAATCAGGATGCAGTGGTCAAAATTGTTTCCCAGATGATATGGAACGCAAAAGTTTTTATAAACCAATCGAACGCGGTTTTGAACGCGAAATCAAAAAACGTTTTGATTATTGGAATTCTTTCCGTAAAAAATAGTTTTTAATTAAAATAATATTCTGATATTGAACCCGACCTGTAAATCATGGCTGTCAAATTCATAATCTAATTTTCCAATATATTGTGTGTTACCAAATTGACGCAACAGTTTGAAATTAACCCATTCTTGATTTAATAATAAATGTGGATTTGTTGATTTGCGAATATCAAAGCCCAATCCCATACGCCATTTATATTGGAATCGTAAATAAGCTTCCGGTATAAAATCTATATAGGATAAACCGCGATTATCATCAAAAACCCAAGTAGATTTCACAGTACCCGCCAATGTTATTCCGTTATATTGACGACCAAAACGCAAACCGGCAAAATAGGAACTATCTGCATATTCAGGTGTTCTGATATGAGAACCGCCCCACAGTTTCAACCCGAACAAAGCATCAGCAATTATATGATTTTTGCCATCGCTATGATTCATACGATATGTTCCGCCAAATTCAGTTGCAGAAAAACCATTTTCATGATCGAGTGAAAAATCAATTTGGTAATGCATATTGGCATGAAAAACAAAATTGTTATTTATGCCATAACCCCAATATTCACCTATGCGTAATTTAGCATCTAAAAATGAAACATAAGTATCGGACAGAAAACTGTTATCACCGACCAAGAACAAAGGATCGGATGTATCATTTGATAAACTGTTTTTTGCAACGGGTTGTGCAACATCGGCATCAAAGCTGTCAACAACAGCAACCTGTTGTGGTTGTTGGGTTTGCGGTGCAACGAAAGGTTCTTCTTCGACAGATGTATCAGACAAAACAACCACTTCTGCCATGGCATTAACAGACACCAACGCGCCAATCAAAAATAACACAAAACGTTTCATTACAAACCAAACCTATGCTTAATCAAATATTAGAAATACAATATTGCTTGAATACCCAATTTATATTCATTGTAATTTTTGATTTTGTAATCACCAATGGTATATATATTATTAGATGTTATACCACAAGTACTCAAAAGGGCTTGTGTATCTGAACTATATGGGGCAACATCATTGTTATAATATTTTCTGACCTTACCATCTGCGGAATCATACACAACTGCTGATCCATATAAATTCAATGCGAACATATCACCTGGTTGGTAACCAAATGCACCCTTCAATGTCAATTGATTGTGCCAATCATAATTACCGAACAATACTTCGCCGTTCAATGTGAAATATTTATTTAACACACCGAATACCCCAACACCACCTTCGATAAATGTGGCGGAATCAACATCTGTGTTATAAGACATCATCAACCAATCGCCGGTTTTATCTTGGATGAACGCACCATATGCATTACCAGATGTCAAATCGATATAGGATACACGCCCCAATCCATACAATGTTGTTCTGTCAATTTTATATCCAAATTTCAAATCGGCCATAAATGTGTTGGCTGTATCGCGTTGATTTTGATAATATGCCGCCAACATACCGATATAATCATTCGTATCAACAAAACGATATTGCAGACCAAAACCAAATGTATTAAAACCGGAATCAGACGTACTGGCATCTGGTTCGCCTGTTGTCCAATCGGTCAATTTAACCTTAGTGGAATCATATTGTGCCATTGCCAAAATTGCCACGGAATCAGATATACCAAAACTGAAATCTTCTTTTACCAAGAATTGATTTGTTTTGATTTTGGCACCACCTGAACTGACCCCATATACAAAAGGTGTATCCAAACTATATGTTGCACTACTTGGGTCAATATCCCACACCGTACCGTTCAATAAATCAAATTTGAAACTGTTTTGAGCAAATGAAATATCCGTCACAGAACCAAATTTACCCTTTAATGGTTGAAAGAATGGATGTGCCAAGAAATATTTACGCATCTGGGATGTTGTTTTTTTCTTGGTATATGTAGATTCTGATTTTTTATAAGATCTGGTTTCTCCACCAGCATAACCAGAATCCCCTTTCATACCAGATGATTTTTTAACAGTTCTGGTTGTTGTCTTGGTGTTTTTACCAGCATTGGCACGACCTGCGCCTTGGTTATAATAAAAATTATTTGTTATTGTGTTGCCACGACCATCAGTTTTTGTAACAGTGCTGACGCGTCTGTATGTACTTGTTGTTGTGCCTGTTTCTTCTGCATTTACAGCCCCAGACAAAGCAACCATTAAACTAACCAATGCAACCACACATTTTTTCATATAAAAACTCCTTTCATTATCAAATTATACATTATATCACAAAAAACACATATATAAAAGTGAAAAATAAACCTGAATTTACAAAATACGTCTTTTGCCACTGGGGTCTGGGGTACTTAAAATACCATCCTGTTCCATGTGTTCAATCAAAGTGGCCGCTTTGTTATATCCAATGCCTAATCTGCGTTGCAGGTAAGAAATTGTCGGTCTTTTATCATTTCTGACTATGTCTATGGCCTGGGAATATAAATCATTTGATTTTGCTTCTTTGGACATTGGAATACCAGGTATCACTTCCCCAGTATCACCGGTATCATCCGTTACACCGTCGGCATATGTTGGTTCGCCCTGTTCACGCCAGAAATCTGCTATGCGTTTTAATTCAGGATCATCAACAAATGCACCGTGTACACGAACCGCAGGACGTCCCGCTTCACTGAACAACATATCACCACATGCCAATAATTGTTCTGCGCCCGCTTCGCCCAATGTTGTTCTGGAATCTATTGGGGAACGTGCCTGGAAAGAAATACGCGTTGGGAAATTAGATTTAATAACCCCGGTAATAACATCCGCAGATGGACGCTGGGTCGCCATAATCAAATGGATACCTGCCGCACGTGCCTTGGCCGCCAATCTTTGAACACACATTTCAACATCTTTGCGTGCCACGGTCATCAAATCTGCAACCTCGTCAATAATGATTGCCAGATATGGCATATCGGACAAATCTATTTCTTTTGTTTCATATTCAAATTCGCCGGTTTCTTCATCCGTTCCAACAACAACTTGTTCAGTTAACACTTCACCACTTTCGCGCAAACCCGCAACCTTTTCGTTATATTCTTTGATATTACGAACACGCATTTTTCTTAATTGTTGATATCTGTCTTCCATGTTGCGTACGGCCCATTTCAAAGCGTTCACCGCCTCAGTCGCATCTGTCACCACAGGTGTGATTAAATGTGGGATACCTTCCCATACGGCGAAATCTACGGCCTTGGGGTCGATAATCATTAACTTACCCTTGTCAGGTGTGAAATGATAAACAAATGAAGTTATCAAAGATTGCACAAATACAGATTTACCAGAACCTGTACGACCTGCAATCAACATGTGTGGCATTTTTGCCAAATCATAATACATAGGTTCGCCGCGAATACTGACCCCCAATGCCAAAGGTATCGCATATTTAGAATTCACAAATGCAGGATTGGACATCAATGTTTGATATCTTATCGCTTTGTGTCCAACATTTTCCATTTCAATACCAATATATGATGTTCCTGTAATTGGACTGATACGGATTTTATCTGCCGCCATAGCCAAAGTCATGTCTTCTGCGGTTGTTGTAACCTGGGCCAATTTTGTTCCAGGTTCTGGTTCAAATTCATATTGTGTAATCACAGGCCCCGGTTTAATACCAACAATTTTTCCATATATTTTGAATTCTTCAAAATGGTCTTGCAGAGATATTGCCTTTTGCTTCATATCTTGTGTAATAGTTGTATTATTAAACACAGATTTTTCCAACAATTCAGGTGGTGGCAATTCATATTCAATCGATTCGTCTTCTTCGGCAACTTTCTTTCTTTTGCGTGGTTTACGCTTTGGTTTTTGAACTTCTTCTTCCTCTTCTTCGGTCTCTTCTTCTTCTTCCTCTTCTTCGTATTCTTCTTCGTCTTCATACTCTTCTTCTTCCATTGGGGCCATTAAATGGAATGCAGACAACACGGTACGAAGTAAACGATAACTTGTTCGCAATGCCCCCTGTACATGATACCATTTCACATGCAATAATATTCCCGCCAATATAAAGAATAAAGATATTAAAACAATACCAACAGGTATGCTGGCCATACCCAACAACCCACCCAAATCAGCGGCAACTATCGCACCTGCAAAACCACCATATGTTTTTGATATAGAAACCAACCCAAAACCGGCAGTGCCCAAACACAATGCAACAAAACCGCGCAATAAATTATATTCTGGTGCCCTTTCTTCATTCCAACCAATTAATAAACCGATTCCAAAACGTCCCAAACATAAAAACAAAAATAATGACGGAACAAATCCAATTACATAACGCAAAAATCCAACAACATTACCAATTATATTTTGATTACCAAAAGATCCATGCGCCCCAAAACCAGACAAATACGGATCATTGAACATCAATACAAAAATCAACCACAAAGATACAAAACACAAAACAATTCCAACACCACGTAAACACAATTTACGCAACATCACAGAAATACTTTCTGGTAAAAAATTTGAATCACTGTCCATGTCCGCTATTTTATCATAAAAACTGCGAAAGTGCAAAATCCTATTTGCGATTTAATTTCTTTAAAACAGATTTTGTTATATCCGCACAAACCATACCGATAAAAGCACCCAAAATTACATCTGATGGCCAATGCGCACCAACATAAACGCGGGAAATTCCAATGATTATTGCCAAAGTCCATGTTGCCCATTTAATACGTGGAAATAACATACCCATCATAACCAATCCTGCAAAGCCGATGGCAGAATGGCCGGATGGCATAGAATTAAACACAGAATCAAACACCCATGGTTCAAAATAAGTATTACCCAATGCATCAAATAATACAGGTCTGGAACGTCCTATGAATAATTTCAATACACCTGTTATTAAAAATGCAGACAACACAGAACAAAAAATATAAAAAATATAACTGCTTTTAATTTTCACAAAAGCATATCTGAAATCATATTCGTTTTTGATTGCTTTATATATAAAGAAAAATAATACCCCCACCCCAGATGCAATTAACCACATTTTTGTTCCAAATATTTTTCCCAACAACAGAAAAAATGAACATAAAAAACTACCACTGATGGTCCACATATTACAATCTGGTCTGTGTATAGCCGTATACAATATTTTATCCAACCCGCACAATCCGGAAATCACACATGCCAATGTAATTAACGCACCAATTAAAATCCAATTCCATTTCAAAGAATTATCTTTTCTTATAAACATTTTATAAACCCATCAATCTTGAATATATTTTTTTATTAGTTAATATTTCTGCACTAACCGCACTGGCCACAGCATCTTCATCTGTTCCAGATGTGATAACAGGACATGCTTTGCGCAACGATTTAACATTGGCTTTTTCATCCTTGTTATAATCATGTGCATCAAAATCATCATTTATTACATTCAAGAAAAATGCTTCGCGTTCAGATGTATTACGGATATTAGATAAACAAATCAAAGGAAACATTCCGCGACCATCCAATACATTGCCGGAACCTGTCTTAATAGATTTATTAAACAATTCCAACACCGCACCATTTTTTAATTCTATACGACTGGCGATTCTGGATTTACCAGCGGTTGGTGTTCCAACCAATAACCCACGTTTGTTTTCATAAAAAGCACTGGCGATTGCTTCCGCTGTACCATGTGTAGAATCAGACATTAACACCACCACAGGAACATCTGTTACCGCATCACCACCTGGGACAACTTCTAATTCATCGACCGCTGTTTCAGAAATAATCATCACAGGATTTTGTCCCAAAAACAATCCCGCCAATTTTGCGGCAGCCCTTTCATCATTACCACCGCCGGCACGTAAATCCAAAATAATACCATTGATATCTTTATATTTTGCCAATGCTTCATTAACAATATTTACAGCGCCATCAGTTATTTCATGAATTATAATTTCCAACAAAGATTCAGATTCATCTTTGCCGGAACGATAAACAATATCTGCATCCGCCGAAACAATTGTCGCACGACGCAAAGTAACATGTTTATTTCCAAATGGGGTTAACAATTTAACCTTCACAGTGCCAGAATTATATCCTGCCAATACGGCGGATAAATCTCTGTCCATCATTTCACTGACGCGTTTCCCATTTATTTCAGATATAATATCGCCTTCGTTCATACCAGACATATCCGCAGGTGAATTTTTAAATACGCCTGTGATTCTGAAATTACCACGTTCATCGCGACCACCATCAAAACCCAAACTGGTCAACATTTTAGGATCTATGCCTGTTTTCATAAAATCATTATGAACATACGTACCGTTTTCATCAATTCCAGACAACAAAGCATTAACAACAACTTGATATAATCTTACGTCTTTTAGAGAGCGCAGATTTTCATCCTGTTCCCGCATATTCAATATTAACTTGGTTGTTATCTGGCCATATTCTTTCCAATCTTTTGGTTTAGGATATGGGAAATTAGCAATCAATTTATCACCCCAGACCAACACAACACGTTCACCAGTTGCTGCAATATGTGCCTTTGGATTTAACTTTTCCAAACTTTCAATTGCAACTTCTATGTTTTTACCGGCCCAATTAACACTGTCTAATTTTTCATAAATATCGGCAAAAACTTCTGAAACTTCATTGACATTTATGTTTTGTTGAACCTTGGGTTCAGATGCAAACAAATCGTCAGCATGTCCAGAACAAGTAAAGAACACCAACCATAAACATAAAAAGATTTTTATTATTTGCATGGTGTCCTCTCCTTTGTTCCTTTCATTGTTTTATGTAATATTAATATTCTGTTTCTCTCAAATTAAAGTGATACAAAATAACATTAGATATATAAATACTGGTCAATGTACCAGAGATAATCGAGAAAGTCATTGCGATTGCAAATTCTTGCAACATTTGTCCACCAAATACATATATACCAACCATAGCCAAAATTGTAGAAACACTGGTTGAAATTGTTCTGTATAACATTTCGTTCACAGACAAATCAATCAAATCGTTCATTGGCATTTTGTGATACATTTTAATGTTTTCATCAATTCTGTCATAATTAACCACTTTATCATTAACAGAATATCCAACACCCATCAATATAACTGCGATTGCGGTTTGGTTGAATTCCAATTCCATAATAGAAAAGAATCCAAACATCAATATCAAATCTAATACCAAAGATACAAAAGATCCAACGGCATAACCACCGCGATACCGAATCCAAATATATACAGCCATTAATACAAATGATACCAATATTGCCAACACGCCACCACGTATCAATTCACCACCAATTTTTGGTCCTACAACTTGAACCTGGGAATATTCAACACGGTCGCCCAAAATGTTTTTAATTTCTGCAACACGGGTATTTAATTGATCATCAGTTGCCCCCTTTGGCAAACCAACACGCAACAAAATAGCTTTGTTATCAACGGCCTGTAATTCAGGTTTAAATTTTTCCAAATCATGACGCATCTTATCGATTGTATAATCTGCAACCACAGGTGTAATTTCCATAGAAATACCACCAGAGAAATCTATACCGTAATTAAAGCCTTTAAAGATTATAGATAATATAGATAATAAAATGCAAATTCCGGAAACCCAGTAAGACAATTTGCGATATCTCATAAAATGCAATTTCATAACTAACTCCTTTTTTGCACTTTCTTATTTATTTCTTATATAACCAATTTTCTTGCTTTTACCGTTCATATACCAATCGATAATTACTTTGGACAACAACAAACAAGTGAACAATGTTGTCATAACACCGATTGATAAAGTAACTGCAAAACCACGAATTGGACCTGCACCAAATTGGAACAAGATAAGAGCGCAAATCAAATTGGTTAATTCACCGTCCATCACTGTTTTCGTAGAACGATTAAATCCATAATCAACTGCACGCAAAGTTGGTGCACCAGATTTAACTTCGTCCCTGATTCTTTCGAACGGCAAAATATTCGCATCAACCGCCATACCCAAAGTTAACACGATACCTGCAATACCTGGCAATGTTAATGTTGCACCAAACAAAGCAGACACCCCGACAATCATCATCAAATTGACAATTAAAACAACGTCTGCAATCAAACCAAACAAACCATACATCAATAACATGTATATCAAAATAAATACCACACCGACCACAGCCCCAACCTTACCTGTTGCAATTGTATCGGCCCCCAAACCCGCACCAACTGTTCTTTCTTCGATAACAATCAATGGCGCTGGCAAAGCACCAGAACGCAACAATACAGCCAAATCTTTTGCACCCTGCAAAGTGAAACCACCAGAAATTTGACCACGCCCACCTGGAATTGGTTCACGAATTGTTGGGGCGGACAAGACTTTGCCGTCCAACACAATAGCGAAACGTTCGTTCACGTGTTCTGTGGTTAATTTTGCAAAACGTCTGGCCCCCGAAGAATCAAATTCAGTTGTCACCACAGGCATATTATTTTGATCAAAAGATGCCTCTGAATTTTTCAAACTGTCGCCAGAAACTTCAACGCGGGAATACACAGGAACAATTTGTGATGGGTTATCCATATATGGCAAAAATTGAGTTCCAGAAGGTGCATGATTAGATGCTAATTGTTCATTTGTAATATTTTCATTTACCAAATGGAAAGTCATTTTTGCCGTTTGACCAATCAATTCTTTAATATGTTCAGGATTATCTACACCTGGTAACTGAACCAAAATGTATTTACCACCCTGGGATTGAATAGATGGTTCTTTTGTTCCCAACGCATCAATACGACGACGAACAATTTCTATACTGCGTGACATCGCATCACTTATCATTTCATCGCGCGCCTTGGCAGTATAAGAGATAGTCAAAGTTTTACCATTGGATGTGATACCTACATTATTTCCTAAAACACTTCTTAAACGCCCCTTGGCTTTGGAAATCATGTTGTCTTCACGGATAGTGATATTGATTTCATTTCCCGTGTTACGCAAATCAGAGAAACGAATAACACCTTTATCCCTGTCAATCATAGCGCTGCGGACTTCGTCATACAGCTGGGCATTTTTTTCCTTCATCATAACAGGTGTGTCAACCTCTAACAACAGTTGAGCCCCACCCTTTAAATCCAATCCCAACGGAATAGGTTTTATCCACGACGGGAAATACTTCGCAGACGACGGGACCAAAGTTGGCACTGCCAATAACATACCAAATAAAGCAATACAAATTATGGCTATTTTCTTTAACATTTACACCACCCCTGTAATTATTCAACACATGCAACGGCGTTTTTATGTACTTCAATAACAACGCCTTTGGCAATTTCTACATCTAATGTTTTTTCGTTAATTTTCTTCACAGTTCCATAAATTCCAGCAGCCATAACACGATTGCCAACCTTTATAGAATCAAGCATTTTTTGATATTCTGCCATCCGTTTTTTATTTGGACGTAAAATAAAGAAATACAAAATACCAATCAACAACACACAATAAATCAAAGTCATTGTTGTGCCATCTTGCTGAACAGGTATCACAGTATTTTGAACAACATCTTTTGCGACTTCAGCGGTCTGATTCATGAATATTCTCCTTTGTTTATACACCAACCGTAGTAAAAAAAAGCAATTATGTAAAGCAAAAAACCAGTTTTTATATTCGTTCAAACATTGAATCTAATTCAGATATTGGAATGATTTTATAAACAGGTCGCCCATCGTTACATTCTCCCCCATGTTCTGTCCTTTCTATATCCCGCAACAACGCGTTCATCTGGTCAAAATTCAACTTTTGCCCCGCCCTGACAGAATGATGACAGGCGTAATTTGCCAATTTAAGATGCAATTTTTCTTGCAACCGGGATGAATGGCCATAGGCACGAACTTCGTCTGCAATTTCATGCAAACAAATTGCCCAATTTAAATCCCAATCGGCAGGTTTTTCAAATATCGCAACTGCATCATCACCAAAAGAATCAATTTGCAACCCACATTGTTTTAATTCATCAGCTATGGTCAATACAGATGCCACATCCTCACTTTTTAAATTTACAACTATCGGTGTTAACAGGGGTTGTGTTTTAATACTGTGGGTTCTTAATTTTTCATATGTAATACGTTCATGCGCGGCGTGTTGGTCAATTATGACAAAACCATCTTTGTTTTCAGCCAATATATATTTATTACTTAATTGCCCAATAACCCGTCCCAAAGGCAAATCAAAATCAGATTCCGTATTTACAATATTTGATTCCACGGGTTTTATATCAACATTTTGCAAATGCGAACTGTTTGGTTGGGCCACAAAACTAAATGCTGGTTTATCATTTTGAACACTATGCGTGTTAAAATAAGTTTGAACATTTTGAACGTGCGGAACATTAAAATTCATTTCGCCATCATTTACAACAACACTTTGATTTAATGTCGTGGACAACACATCACGCAATGTTTTGATAATGAAAGCGCGCACGTGTTGTGGTTCCAAGAAATGCACCTCTGTCTTGGCGGGCGAAACATTTACATCAACATGTTTTGACGGTAAATCCAGATACAACGCACACAGCGGAAATTCACGTGCATGCATAACATCCATATATGCTGCGCGTAATGCAGAAACCAAAACTTTGTCTTTAACCGGACGACCATTTACAAATAAATATTGATCCACAGATGATGCGCGTCGCAAAGTTGGATTTGATATATATCCATGCAGATGCATCTGGGCAGAAGATGAATTTTCATCAACCTTTAACATTTGGCCACGAACATCTTCACCCATAACGGCAATGATGCGTTCAATTAAATTCTGATTTTTTGGAAACCGCCATTTGTTATTTAAAACAAAACCAACATCACAGCGCCCCATTGCCAATCTTTTAACAGTTTCCAGTACAGACAACATTTCCGCTTTGTCACTGCGTAAAAATTTCAATCTGGCGGGGGTATTTGCAAATAAATTTTCAACTCTGATTCGTGTCCCTGTTTCCCAATCTGACGGGCGAATTTCACCTGACCTGGCATCCAGATGCCACCCATTTGAATCCGCACCATTACATGTATCAATACCCATATCAGAAACAGATGCAATTGATGGTAATGCTTCACCACGGAAACCCATATAATTTATATTCAATAAATCATCACTTGGTAATTTAGATGTGGCATGTCGCAATATACAATTTGCCAAATCATCTTTGCCCATTCCTCCACCATTATCGATAACAGAAATCATAGTGCGACCACCGTCAATAACATCTATGACGATTTCATCTGCACCTGCATCCAACGCATTTTCAACCAATTCTTTAACAACACTGGCAGGGTTTTCAACAACTTCCCCAGCAGCAATTTGATTTATTAAAAAATCGGGTAAAACACGTATAGGCATATTATTCCTTGAATTTTACATCCAGAATTTCAAGTTCCTTTTCACCACTTGGCAATTTAACCGTACAAGTATCGCCAACACAATGACCTATTAACGCACGCCCAACCGGAGAAGTACAAGATATAATCATTTTCCCATCAGATTCTACATCTGATAAAATACGGCATTCCATTTTATTACCGTCATCATCTTCGGTTATAACTTTGGCCCCAAAAACAACCTTGTCCCCGGACAAACTGTCAATATCTATAATCTGGGCGCTTTCAACAATGCTTTCCAACATTTGAATACGTTTGTCGATTTGTCTTTGTTTTTCTTTGGCCGCACTGTAATCAGCATTTTCAGACAAATCGCCCAAAGAACGTGCCCATTGGACAACTTTTAATATTTCTGGTCTTTGGTTTTCCTTTAAATCTTTCAATTCTTTCAACAGATTATCAAATCCTTGACGTGATATTGGTTTCTTTTCCATAAACAATCCTTAATTTTTATACTAACAATATAACATAAATTTTAATTTTGCAATTATGATTTCAAACTATTATACTATATATATTATGTACAGATTAAAACCGTCTGTTTTGACAAGATTTTTACTTTATCGTTTCTTTGCCAGCTTTTTTCTGGTAATGTTAACGGTATGCGGGGTTATATTTGCGGTTACTTTTGTGGAACGCCTGTCGTCGAACCCGGATACCCTGTCAACATTGTTTGATGCATGGGTCAGATTATTGGAATATGTTCCCCTGTTTTTGCCTTTGGCTGTGTTTATGGGAACTTTGGTCGCTTTCTATAATTTAACAAAATCATCAGAATTGATAATTATAGCGGGTGGTGGGTTATCACCTTATCAAATTGCAAGACCTTTTTTATTTGGCGCATGCATTGTTGGAATATTCACCGCATTGGTTGTTAACCCTTATTCTGTAAATTTAACAACCCGCAATTTAACGGGCCATCAGTTAAAATTGATAGATGAAGCCATTTGGATACGTGAAACATCTGACAATGGGTATTTAACAATTCGTGCAAGCGGATTACATGTTCAAAAAAATAAAAACATAGATTTTAAACACGCAACCATATTTGTCCAAGATACAAATTTCAAATTAACGGAACGCATCTCGGCAAATATTGCAACATTATCAGATTCAGGTATAGATACCACGGATGCAACAACTGTAAATTCTGACGGTGTGACAACCAAAGAGGCAAAACATCTGGAAACAAAATTGACACCTCAAACTGTGTTGGATAGATATTTACAACCCGATCAAATATCTTTCTGGAAATTACCTAAATTTATACACAAAATGAACGCGATTGGGGTTGTAACGCGTGAACATCTTGTTCAATTTTGGACACTATTATTTTTACCTTTAACTTTGATGGCACTGGTTATGTTGGGAATTGCCTTTTCCCAAACAAAACAGCGCAGAAATTACAGTTTCGGTTTAAAATTCAGTTTGGGAATATTGACTTGTTTTGCCCTGTATTTTACGGTTAATTTATTTAACGCATTGGGAAAAACTGGGGCATTGCCACCAATATTGGCTATTGTTGCACCACAAATTATTATTATTACTGGGGCATGTATGTTCATAACCAGTTATGATACAATATAAAATAAAGGAACAAAATATGCCTTTATATAAAAAGCAGAAAAATCGTAAAAAATATATAATCTGGGCAATTATACTATTGCGGGTATTTTTGATGATATTTTCTTTTTCACCAAACCCAGAAATGATGGAAATTGTTTTATACCCATGAATTACATAGGCGTTTTTTTAGAGGCCCTGTCCGCAGAGAAAGGACGCAGTCAAAAGACATTAGCTGCGTATGAATCTGATTTAAATGCGGTGCAAAATTCGATTGGCGATCTATTAAATGCATCACCAGAACAAATACAAAATTATTTATCAAATTTAAAAGAAAAACCTGCTTCTATTTCCCGCAAGGCCAGTTGTCTGCGTTCATTTTATAAATTTTTAATGTTGGAAAAAATAATAAAAACAAATCCAACTGCAAATTTGGAATTACCAAAAAGAATGCGCACTTTGCCAAAATATTTATCACCCCACGAAATAGAATTATTAATATCTTCATCTGGCGATATAAAAACATCTGTGCGTTTGCGTTGCATGCTGGAATTGCTGTATGCGTCGGGTTTACGCGTATCCGAATTGTGTGAATTACCAATGTCTGCGAATCTGGGCGATAAATTATTGATTCATGGCAAAGGTGCCAAAGAAAGATTAGTTCCCATGCACGAAGGTGCCCAACATGCTTTACATAAATGGTTAGAGGCACGTGGCGATATAGATTCAAAATATGTATTCCCTTCAAATTCTAATACTGGGCATATAACACGCGACGGATTTTTCAAAATCTTAAAGAAATGTGCTGTATTGGCTGGCATAGAACCAGAACGTGTATCGCCCCACGTTTTGCGTCATTCTTTTGCATCACATCTGTTGGCAAACGGTGCAAATTTGCGAATCATTCAAACTATGTTGGGCCACGAAGATATTTCAACAACACAAATTTACACTCATGTATTGCCTGAAAAATTACGCGATACAGTTGAATCTGCACACCCATTGGCAAATAATAAAATCAAGGACATATAAAGATGATAAAAAAATGCGATCATATTGGTTGTACCAAAGCGGGCATTTGCCGTGCCCCTAAAACACGTGATTTAAAAGAATATTGGTGGTTCTGTAAAGAGCATGCTGCCGAATACAATAAAAATTGGAATTATTATGCCAATATGACACCCGATGAAATAGACGCAGAATGGGAACGCGAAACATTTGGAATTGCCGACAAAGATAAAGAGAAAGCAAATAAAAACGAAGCCGATTATGTAAAATTCTTGAACGATTTTATAAATGGACGTTCTGCATTTGATAAAATGCCTACCAAGAAAACAGTTGCTTCGGCCATATCATCTGCATTCCAAGTTTTTGATTTGCCAATCACTGCCTCATGGAAGGAAGTTGGCGCAAAATATCGCACTTTGGCGAAAAAATATCACCCAGATACAGCCAAAAACAAAAGCGCATCTACCACAGAATTTACCAGTATAACAACAGCTTACGAAACTTTGAAAAAATATTTCAAAAAATAAAGCAAACGCCATTTTGTATTTGCAAGACCCTGTTTTTATGCTATGATTCCGCGGAAGTAATATAGGAAAGAATATGTTTGATGTTATTATTTTAGGTTCAGGACCTGCTGGATTGACGGCTGCTATTTATTGCAGTCGTGCTAAGAAAAGTACATTGGTTTTAACCGGTGAAACATTGGGTGGCCAAACAGGCGAAATCGCTGTGGTTGAAAATTATCCAGGATGGAATGGTTCTGGAATGGGATTGATTCAATTCATGAAAAAACAGGCAGAAAGTTTTGGTGCAAAATTTGAATTCACATCTGCCACAGACATTAAATTTAATGATGACGAAACCTACACTGTTGTTTGTGATAACGGTAAAACATTTGATACAAAAACCGTTATTTTGGCAACCGGTGCACGCGCAAGAAGACTCGAAATCGAAGGCGCCAAAGAATTCTTTGGAAAAGGTGTTTCATATTGTGCAACATGTGATGGATTTTTCTACTCAGGCCGTGATGTATTGGTAATCGGTGGTGGAAGCGCGGCATTAAATGACGCATTGTATTTATCAGATTTAGCAAAATCTGTAAAAATTGTTTATCGTAAATCCGAATTCACACGCGCAGAAGCCGTCCTTCGCGAAAGGGTCGCAGAACGTAAAAACATTGAATGCATATATAATACAGAATTAAAATCTATTGCAAAAAACCCAGATTCTGACAGATTAATTGCAACAACTACAACTGGTGATGTAATGGACTGTGATGGTATATTTGTCGCCATTGGACACGAAGCAAACACAGATTATTTAACCGAATCTGTTAAACGCGACGCCATGGGCAGATTGGCATCAAACGATTTACCAAACGGGATGTTCGTTGCAGGTGATGTAAAAAGCGATATACAAATGCAGATTGCAACTGCTGTGGGAACAGGATGCAGCGCAGGTATGAACGCAATTAAATATTTGAATTCGAAAGAATAATTAAAGGACAAACAGATGTTGGATTTAAAATTTATTCGTGAAAACCCAGAAATTGTAAAGAACGCATGTCGTGTAAAAAACTTTCCAGATGTTGTTGATGACATATTAAATCTGGACGTGCGTGTTCGTGAATTGAAAACAATTACACAAACAAAAACTGCTGAAAAGAATAAAATATCAAAGGAAATTCCGACAAGCACGGACAAAGCACCTTTGATTGCTAAATCCAAAGAAATCAGTGAAGAAATCGCAAATGATATGGCTGAATTGGCCGAAAAAGAAGCGGTATTACTTGATTTATTACATCGCGTTCCTCAAATTCCAGATGCATCTGCGCCGATTGGGGCAGATGATTCTGCAAACGTTGAAATCCGCCGTATTGGTGAACCACGCAAATTTGATTTTACGCCACGTCCCCAATGGGATTTGTTGGAAATGAATGGTTGGTGGATACCTGAAAAAATCGCAGGTATTTGTGGAACACGTGTTTATGCTTTGTGTGGTGAATTGGCTGAATTGGCTTTGGCTGTACAAACTTTTGTTGTACAAAAATTAATATCCAAAGGATTCACATACATTGAATGTCCATCTATTACAAAACCCCAAACTATATTTAATGCAGGTCATTTTATGGGTTCTGATTTATCAGTTATGGATAATGATGTATTTATGTTAACTGGCACAGACAGATGCTTAACAGGTACCGCAGAAATCATTTTGAATTCTTTGCATGCAGATGAAATTTTAAATGAAAATGATTTACCAATTAAATATGCTGGCTATTCCCCATGTTTCAGAAAAGAAGCGGGTGCTGCGGGTCGTGATACCCGTGGTATAGTTCGTGTCCATCAATTTAACAAGGTTGAACAATATGTATTTTGCAAACCAGAACAAAGCGATGAAATGCATGAACATTTGTTAAATAATTTATGTGAAGTCATGGAAGATTTGGAATTACCATATCGTGTAATTGCAAACTCTACTGGTGATATGGGATTCAATAAAGTCAAAATGAACGATGTAGAAGCATGGTTCCCATCTGAAAACACATATCGTGAATTGGGTTCTTGTTCTTCAATTGGTCAATTCCAGGCACGCAGAACAAATACCCGTTATCGTGAAAATGCCACAGGCGAAGTTAAATTTGTTGCGACATTAAATAATACAGGTATCGCCCTGCCACGTGCATTGGTTCCAATTATTGAAAATCATCAAAATCCAGATGGCTCTGTAAATATACCAAAGGCACTGCAACCATACATGGGTGGCAGAACAAAAATTGGTGGCAAACACTAATAAAAAAATCACCCGTTTGGGTGATTTTTTTATCTTGATTCTTTTTTATATAAATCTGCTGCAAATACAGATGTTGGTGCAAAATCTTTAATAGCTGCTATAAAGCTATTTGCATTCCACAACTGGACCGTTTTATTCAGTTTTGCAATTTCTTCTGCTTCTAAATCACACACTGCAGATTTATTATAGTAAGCCCAAACACCATTAGAATCATTAATCCCATAATTTACATGATGCGCTATCGCTTCACTTAATCTAACAATCAAATGTCCATTTGAACGGTCAAAAGGATGATGTAATATTGGACTTAATTGATTATACAAAGATTCACCACTTTCTGTACAAGCATATATAACATCTTTACCAGAATATAAATATTTCTTTGGTTCTGCTGCTATTTTCAAAAAGAAATCATACGCATGTTTTGACTTTGTATAGTTTTCAATGGTTTCTTTGCGTTCAATTTCAGATTTGAATTTATTTTGTTTAATCTTTTTATATTCTTTATTCAAAACGGTCGCACACCATTTTGCATAGCCATCTAATAATTTTTTTATTGTTTCATCTATATTTTTTGGTGCCATTTCTGCCTCTCTTTTTTTGTTACCATTTATATATTATAGACAAAACAATTGAAATGTCAATTTTTTTAATTATAATTTGTTGAAATTTAAAAAATATAGTATAATCTATTGTTTCATGTAAAAAATCAAAGAAGATATAAAATGAAAATACGAAACATTGCAATCATAGCACACGTTGACCACGGAAAAACTACCTTGGTCGATAATATGTTAAAACAAGCGGGAACTTTCCGCGAAAACGAACACGTTGAAGACAGAGTTATGGACAGCGGGGATATTGAACGCGAACGCGGAATTACAATATCTGCAAAACCAACATCTATTCAATGGGGCGAATACAAAATCAACATCGTAGACACACCGGGACACGCTGATTTTGGTGGCGAAGTAGAACGTATTTTATCCATGGTCGATGGTGTGGTTTTGTTGGTGGACAGTGCCGAAGGCCCCCTGCCCCAAACAAAATTTGTGTTGTCCAAGGCATTAAAATTGAACCTGCGTCCTATCGTTTGCATAAATAAAATCGACAGAGGCGACGCACGTCCTGACGAAGTTTTAACAGAAACATTTGATTTGTTTGATAAATTGGGCGCAACTGATTCTCAATTGGATTTTCCATATTTGTATGCTTGTGGTCGTGATGGTTGGGCAATTCGTGATTTGAAAGATATAGATAATCCAAACAAAGATTTAACACCTTTGTTCCAATTGATTGTTGATCATGTCCCTGCCCCTGATTGCAGTGGTAATCGTTGCCAAATAGATGCACCATTTACAATGTTGGCCACTACATTGGAAGCAGACCCATACGTAGGACGTATTTTAACTGGTAAAAGTGAATCTGGTACTGTTCGTGTTGGCCAAAGTGTCAAAGCTATCAATATGACTGGCGAATTCATAGAAAATGCAAAAATCACAAAAATCATTGAACACCAAGGCGTGAACAAAGTTTCCCGTGATTCTGCATCCGCAGGTGATATCGTGGTTATCGCTGGATTTTCCAAGGCAACTGTGGCAGATACATTATGTGATCCATCGGTTACTGAACCAATTCCTGCTATGCCAATCGACCCACCAACCTTGACCATGACATTCTTTGTGAATACATCACCATTGGCTGGTAAAAGCGGTAAAAAATTAACATCTCGTATGATTGGCGAAAGATTATTCAGAGAGGCCGAAACCAACATTGCATTAAAGGTTACACAAAGTTCAAATAACGAAGCATTCGAAGTATCTGGTCGTGGCGAATTGCAATTGGGCATTTTGATTGAAACTATGCGCCGTGAAGGTTTCGAATTGTCTGTATCACGTCCACGCGTTGTTATGAAAACAGATGAAAACGGCGAAAAGTTAGAACCTATCGAAGAAGTTGTTATCGACGTAGACGACGAATTCAGCGGCGTTGTTATTGAAAAAATGACAAAACGCAAAGCAACAATTACTGAAATGAAACCATCCGGTATTGGTAAAACACGTATTGTGTTTTCTGCACCTTCCCGTGGTTTGATTGGGTATTTGTCTGAATTCAGAACCGACACACGTGGCACAGGTATTATGAACCGCGTATTTGATTCATATGGTCCATATCGTGGTCCAATTGTTCAATATCGCCCTGGCGTTTTGGTATCTATGGAAGCAGGCAGCACAACAACATATGCCCTGCACAATCTTGAACCACGTGGTGTATTATTCGTTGGTCCCCAGGTGGAAGTTTATTCTGGTATGATTGTTGGTGAACACAGCAAAGAAAACGATATAGAAGTTAACCCAGTTCGTGGAAAACAGTTAACAAATGTTCGTTCTGTGACTGCCGATGAAAAATTATTCTTGGCACCTCCACGCAAAATGTCTTTGGAAGAAGCGCTGTCTTATATTCAAGACGATGAATTGGTAGAGGTTACACCTGCGACAATTCGTTTGCGTAAAAAAGAATTGGACAGTGGTAAACGCAAGAAAGCATATCGCTTTGCAGAAACCGATTAAAATAACAAACCGCCATTTTGGCGGTTTTGTTATTGCAAAAAATACATAACCCCGCTATAATTCGGGAAAGGATTATTTTATGGCATTACCAAAAATATCAAAATGGCGTAAATTTTATTCAACTACCCTAACCTTTTGGATTCCATTAAAGATTTATCGTCGATCATTTCGTATGATATTGCAGTTGGGGGTTCGTAAATATTTTAATATTTTAAAATCAGATCAAACCGCAACCTTTGAAAACGAATTGGCCATCGGTGCAATCATGAAAGACGAAGGCCCATACTTAAAAGAATGGCTCGATTTTCATATATTAATCGGTGTTAATAAATTTTATTTATACGACAATGATTCAACAGATAATACAACCGAAATATTAAAACCTTATATAGAACGCGGCATTGTTGAATATCATTTTATTCCTGGAAAAAACATGCAGCTCTCCGCATACACAGAAATTATTCAACAACATTCTAATGATTGTCGATGGCTTTCATTTATTGATTTAGATGAATTTCTTGTTCCTATGCAACATAAAAATATTATTGAATATTTGCATACACTACCACAAAATTTTGCTACATTAATCACCAGTTGGGTTTTATACGGTTCATCTAATCATGAACAAAAACCAGATGGATTAGTTATTGAAAATTATAAATATCGTAAAAAACAACCGCCTGGTGTTAAATCTATTGTAAATCCTCGTTTAATTGTGTCCCCACGCATTCATGTTAGTCATGTTGCTGGTTTTATAATAGATGGTAATGGGAAAAAACTTGGAAGAATAAACCAAACCGACAACCCTCCTGCTATAGATAAAATTCGTGTAAATCATTATATCACCAAATCAAGGGAAGAATTTGAAAAACGTATTAAACGTGGCGGCGGTTCTCATGGGCCGGATTCTGATTATATCAAGAAAAAACAACAAAGATTCATTTGGTATAATACGGATACCATCTATGATGACGTCATGGACAGATTTATAGAAAAACTGAAAAATGAAAAAGTATAACCGTTTATTTTTATTTGCAGGATACAATAAAGACAACATCATCGACGATGCTTTGGTTTACTATGTTTCTGCATTATCAAAATTTGGCGATGTTATTGTTTGTATGGATTCAGATTGCACAAAACACGAAACAGATAAATTAAAAACTTATACAATTCATACAATTGCAAAACGTCATGGTGAATATGATTTTGGTTCATATAAACGTTGCTATCAATATGCACGCGATAAAAAATTATTGAATAAATATGATTATGTTTATCTGGTTAATGATTCTGTGTTTGGGCCTATGTTTGATATGACAAATACCATAAAAAATATAGAAGCAAAATCCACAGATGCAGTTGGTATGATTATATCAAAACACAAAACGCATAAATTTATGGAATCATGGTTTGTAAAATTAAATAAGAAAATATTTACATCCTCTTGGTTTGATGAATTTATATCAAATGTTAAATCCGAAGAATACAAATATATAATAACTGTAAAATACGAACACGGTTTAACAAATTTGATACAAAATTACAATTGTTCATGGGGCGGTTTATATACATATCGTGGTCGTTATACATATAATAATCCACTGGGATTATTTAAACATGGTTGCCCTTTCATTAAAAAGGCATCATTCATCCGCCATAATGGAGATTGCGGAAAACAAATAAAATATATTTTACAACACGCAGATTTTGGTGCGGCATTATCTACGATTGTTTCTGCAAATCGTGTATACGGCGAAAATTATATGAATTGGTTGTTAACTGGTAATCCAATAGAAATTTTTATGCGCAAAATAAAATATATAATTCAAAAAACAAAAAATGGATAGAAATGAAAAATAAAAAAATTAAATGCATAGCAGCAATAACAATGGCACGTGATGATGAATTTTTCCTGTCACGTTGGATTGCATATTATGGTAAAAATCTGGGTACAGAAAATTTATATATTTTATTAGACGGCACAGACCAACAAATACCAGAAAATGCCGGTAATGCACATATCACAAAATTGGAACATATCCCAATGTCGCGTGCGGCGGGTGATAAATACAGAATAAATAAATTATCCGCATTGGCGCATGAATTATTAAAAGAATACGATATAGTGATTGGTTGCGACAGCGATGAATTTTTAATTGTCGATCCAAAAACAAACAAAAATTTATTTGAATATTTATCTGGCAAAAGAATTCATACAACTTTATCGGGATTGGGTTTGGATGTCGGTCAACATTTATACAACGAAGCTATCTTGGACCAAGAAGCACCATTTTTGGAACAACGCGAATATGCCCTGTTGTCCACACGTTATACTAAACCTGTTGTTATAAACAAACCTGTTAATTGGGGCAGCGGTTTCCACAGTATAAAACATCATAATTTCCACATAGATAAAAATTTATATCTGCTTCATTTTGGTGCAATCGATATGGATATGTTGGAACAAAAGGCAAAAAAACGTGGTACAGATTGGCTGAACCATTTACGTCGTCGTGGCAATGGAACAATAAATGCTGTTACAAAATCGAAAGCACATGGCGAAGCATGGTTACGTATCGCACGATTTTTGCAAACATATTGTCGCCCGATTTATGCGTTGCGTAAACCTGCTATGTTTGGATTGAAAATTGTTGTAAAAATTCCACAACGTTTTAAGAAATCAGGGATATAATTTGTTCAACAATTTTATCAGCATCAAAACGATTTAACGATTTTGTTGCCTTTGTAATCATTTGTTTGATGTCGATTTTTTTATTATAAATATCATCCATACATTTTGCTAATTGTTCAATATTTCCTGGTTCAAATAATAATCCGGCATCACCGTTTAATAAAATTTCACGTGGACCACATTTACAATCTGATGAAATATTTATTGTTCCAACAATCATAGATTCTATTAATACCAACCCCATACCTTCACCGTAGCTGGATAAAATATGCGCTATCGCGCCTTTCATTATCCCAAAAGGATTTGATTGCGCCCCAGCAAAAACAAATTGTTTTTTTGCCGGCAAATTATTCGCAACCGATTTATAATAATCTGCCCTGTTCCCGTCCCCCACAAAAACCATTTTAATATCAGGTTTATTATTTTTTTGCCAAAACAAATCAAATGCCCGTATTATTGTTTCAATGTCTTTATCAGGCGTTAAACGCGCCACAGCGCAAAAATAATCGCCATCTATGTTATTACATTTTTCTTTTGATTTTTCTTTGATTTGTTCAATATCAATCGGATTATAAATACGTAATATTTTATTTTGATAATCGGGATATTTTTTTATAAATTCATTTTTAAAATCATCAGTTAATACAACAAAATTATCATAATATTTTAGATATTTAATAAATCCACGTGATTCAAAAACATTCCACGAAGAATGAAACCATGCTATTTTTTTGGCATTATTGATACGTTTTAATTCATTATGAAAACCGAAATCATGATAATCTATGAACACATCAATATCTTTCAATTTTTTTGCGACAAACATACGTTTTGTATTACGATAAATATCGCGCATTAAATGAACACTTAACCGCCAAAGAAAAAAGTGAGGCAATTTTGTCCCCAACCAAGAACATGGATACAACACTTCACATTTGATATTTGGGCGTTGTTTAAAATATTCAACATACACTGGTTCCACTATTTTTACATAGGTTATAACCGATATATCTATGTCCTTGTTTTTCTGCAATTCGTCCAATGTTCGAATCAACACAGATTCAACACCACCCAATTGCATATCGCGCAAACAAAAAGCCACCTTGATTTTTTTCATAAATTATTTACCAATAAATTTATAAATTTTTTCACGTAATTCATACCATTCATTTGGAACATTATTAAACACGCCCATCTCATTCATTTCGATAAATTCATTACGTGCAGTTGTAAATTCTTCATCGCTTTTCAGGTATTTCAATTTACGAAATGCCCAATTTACAAAATACCACATAAATTGCGATTGCCATTTTTTCATTTGATCTGCATCTGCCTGTTCACAATACAATTTATATGCACTTTTTATACCTGTGCATAAACTTTGCATGATACGCAATTGCTTTGCAGATAAAACTATGCCACCAAAATTTGGTATATAATAATACAGTGGTAATGGCGCAACCGTAACGCGTGGGCGTTTTAACATAATTGCAGACCACCATGGAAAATCTTCAAATAAGATTCCCTTGATAAATGGAGTATCTTGGATTAAAGATTTTTTATACAAATTTTTCCACACCTGACAATGTTTAATTAAAAATTTACGATTTGGATTTGTACTGTTGTGGGTCCGTTCGGTTGCCAATTCAAATACATCATCAACAGTTCTGGTTTTTATTTTATCTATATCGTATCTTTTTTTAATACCACGCGGAACAACATTGTCTGTATCCATATGCAAGAAATGACGCACCATTAAACGCGGACGATAAATTCTGTCATATGTGAAAGATGCAATATCTGATTTATTCTTTTCAGCCAATGTGTACGCGATTTCCATAGTTTGTGGATGAATAAAATCATCACTGTCCAAATACATGATATATTTTCCCTTGGCACATGGGAAACCTGCATTACGCGCATCAGACAATCCGCCGTTTACTTTATGAACGACAACAAAACGTTTATCACGTGTGGCATATTCTTCTGCGATAGCACCAGAATTATCTGGACTGCCATCATCAACACAAATTGCCTGCCAATCTTGGAAAGTTTGGTTTAATACAGAATCTAAACACCGACGTAAATATTTTTCAACATTATACATCGGAATAATTATAGATATTTTTGGTGCCATTTTGTTTCCTTTACATTTTGTTTATCATTTCATCTGCAAAAGTTCCAGGAACTATATTTTTTGCCCATGGGCTGTTGTATGTAGTTTTCTGGAAAAATGCCCCAGAGGTTATTTCATCAAAAATCTTTTTATCAAAAGGTTTGTCACCATAAGTCCACCAAATAGCATGGGTTGGATCTTGATCTACATGTGGCATCTGTGCAAAATATTTTTTCGCCCTTTCATCATTTTCAACCAAAGTCTTGAATAACAATTGGTGCATAAAATAATCAAAGTTATGATTTTCATGAATCCAATAATCTAATATCATCGCGCGCCATGCATCCAGCAAATAAGCACCCTTGCGTGCACGAATAAAACAGTTTTGCATATAACTGTATGGTGAACCAACTTTTTGTCCAGCCATATAAACAAAGAAATCTTCGTTTACAATCCAATCTGGAATCGCGGATGTCGCAAAGCCAGTAGAATCCAACCAAAAACCACCATGTTCATACAATAATTCCACACGACAAATATCTGCAAAATGCGCATGTTTGATTTTGCCTTGTTTGCGTTTTTCAACAATTTCTGGTGGCAAAGTTATGTAATCAAAAATCGTCTTTTCATCCAACACAATTAATTCTTGTTTGCAGTTTTTACGAATACTGCGGAAACATGCTTTAACAAGGGGTGGCGCTTTATCTTCGCCCTGCAACCAAAGTGTATATATCTTTTCGTTTGCATCATCTTTGATAACTTCGCGTTCTGGAATTGCCGCCGCCGCAGGCAAATATCTTTTAAAATAACGAGGAATAGCAGATGTTAAAACCTTGCATCTTTTTGCACGTCTATGTTCACGCGACCACCAAAATGGTACCAAAATATGGCCACGAATTATAATATCTGTCAAAGCCAATATGCGTCTTAATCCCATTTTATTCTCCTTTGGTTATTCAGTAAATTCAGGCGACACAAATGTGTCGCCCAAAATTTTTATTCTTCGGTTTCAATAACTTCGTCTTCTTCATCCACAGGACCTGTTGTCATCTCTTCCGCAATACCTTTCGCACGCGACATAATCTTGTCCAATAATTCTTGTTGGACTTCTGGATGATCTTTTAACCATTGACGAACATTTGCTTCGCCTTGGCCCATACGTTCATTATTGTATGAATAGAACGAACCTGCCTTTTCAATCAAATTGTATTTTACGCCCATATCCAAAATTTCACTGATTCTGGAAATACCTTCGCCATACATAATTTTGAAATCAACTGTACGGAAAGGTGGTGCAACTTTGTTTTTAACAATTTTAACACGGGTTTCATTTCCAATGACTTCTTCTTTGTCTTTGATAGCACCAGTTCTGCGAATATCAAGACGAACAGATGCATAGAATTTCAATGCATTACCGCCCGATGTTGTTTCAGGACTGCCGAACATAACACCGATTTTCATACGGATTTGATTGATAAAAATCAACAATGTATTACTGCGTGAAACAGAACCCGCCAATTTTTTCAAAGATTGCGACATCAAACGCGCGGTTGTTCCCATATACGTATCACCAATGTTGCCTTCCAATTCTGCCTTTGGAACCAAAGCCGCCACAGAATCAACAACCACAACATCCACAGCACCAGATTTAATCAAAGTGTCTGCAATTTCCAATGCCTGTTCACCTGAATCTGGTTGTGAAATAATTAAATTCGCAACATCGCAACCCAATTTTTTTGCATAACTTGGATCCAATGCATTTTCAGCATCAATATATGCACATGTGCCACCTTTCTTTTGAGCTTCGGCGACCGCATGCAAAGCCAATGTTGTTTTGCCAGAACTTTCAGGTCCATAAATTTCAACAATACGACCACGTGGATATCCGCCAATTCCCAAAGCAATATCCAATCCCAAAGACCCAGATGAAATGGCCTCTATATTCTGTTGGGAACCATCACCCATTTTCATAATTGCTTCTTTGCCGAATTGTTTTTGAATTTGCGCCAATGCAGATTCCAATGCAGGATTTCTTGCCACTGTCGTTTCTTTTGCTACTTCCTTTTTTGCCATAAAAACCCCTTTCGTTTATACCAAAATCATACTAAGAAAAAAGATATAACGCAAGATGTATTTATCTTACTTTTTTGACAACAAAACCATGGTTGACAACACCCCGATAACCGCAGTAATCAGCCATACTGCAGATGTTGTTCCAAACACAGTTATACAAACCGTCCCCAACATAGGCGCAATAATATTTGGGAAATTAACACTGGTTCTGAAAATGCCGTAAAACCTGGATTGTTCAGATTTTTTTACACCGTTAAAGAACAACAAATCATGTGCAGATTCCATAAACGCACCAGATATTTGCCATAACACAAAAATACCCAACAATGCTTTGCCCGTTATGAAAGTTGCAAATAATGAAAACGCCGCAAACGATAGAAATCCTATACTTAACCACAATCTAACACCATATTTTTTTATCAATTTCCCAATAAAAGATTCTATCAATATATATGGCAATATACCGATAGACAAAATTATACCCAATGTTTCATTTGAAAACCCATTTTCTATAACAATAATTGGGACATATAAATACCGCATAGAACGCAAAGCATAAAAACCAAAATTAACAATATATGCACGCAACATGCCGGCCTTTCTAAAGAAAGCCAACGCATTTATTTTTAATGCACGTATTGTCTTTTTCATGTTTACACGTTTTATAACTTTTTCTTGTTGCACAATTCCAAAATGTTTAAAGAACAATAAACCTGAAAAATAAATCATACCCGCAGCCAAGAAAGGTGTTCTGTAATTACCATCAAAATGATTTACTATGGTCATTGCAAAAATTGGTGCAACCAAAGAACCAACATTTGTCCACAGCATATATCGGGCATTTAATTTTTCCATACCCACACCTTTGGAAAAATCAGATATAAATAAAGGCAACAACATACTTATCAATGTTAACGCAGTCAAAGAAACATAATCTAAAATTATGAAAGTGCTGGGTTTCACAGAAAAACTCATCATGGAATAACACAACCCCAATGTCAGCATTGATGTATATAATAATCTGCTTTTGGTAATCCAATGCAAAATTTCCGTTGAAAACAATCCTATGAAGCAAGCAAACAAAGCGTACACAGCGGCATATATACCAACCGCCGCAGATGCAATATTTTCAGAAAAAAATTTTTGAAAAATTCCAAGTATCGTCAATGAATATACAGCATTAACAATTCCACTGCCAAAGCCAGTAAACAACCCCAGATTTGCAAAAGAAAATCCGGTTACATTTTTTTTGATGAAAAGATATTTTTCTCTGCTCATTGTTCCCTGGGGTATAATATAACACAAAAAAACATTTAAAATAAACTAAAATTTATAATTACACATAACGCGAAGTATTTGCATGTGTCAAAGCAATCGCAATCGCATCACTTTCATCAGGTGTTTTTGGTTTCGCGTCAGGCAATAAAATAGACAACATTTTATATATTTGCTCTTTGTCTGCATGCCCCATAGAAGTTAGTGCTTTTTTAACTTTATTTGGTTCGTATTCAAACAACGGTATATCTTTGACCGCAACCGCGGTCATCGCAGCGGCACGCGCTTGCCCCAACAACAAAGTTGTCTTTGCATTTTTATTCACGAAAATAATTTCCATTCCGCATTCATCAGGTTTAAACGCATCACATATTTCACAAACATGTTTGAATATATATGCCAACCTGTCCGCCATAGAATTTTTTGTGGGCGCCAAAATAACACCACTGGCTATGTATTTTCTGGATGCCCCAGATATATCTATAATCGCCCAACCAGTATGCAACAGTCCAGGATCAATACCTAAAATTCTTTTCATTTTTATTTCCTGATTGTTATTTTTTCAACCGCATCGCGCCCATAATAATTATTTATTTTTTCACATATATCATTAACCTGGTACGATAATTCCAACGCAAACGCAGGCGTACTGGGACGTAAAACAATATTGAATTTATTATTGCGTGTCATTTTCACAGCCACCACTTTGGCCATATTTGCAATTTGATTGCCAACAATAGCACTGAAATTTGCGGACAAATCTGAATCAGACGCCCTTACACCAAACCTTTGTAATAAATTACCAAAAGATGCCCCCAATGTTTGTGGTCTGGATTTTCTGGTATCTAAATTTACTTTCTTATCTTGGTTTGACATAAGTATACTCTTTCGGCATCAGTATAAACATTTGTCCCTGACTGTGTTGACCATGCGCAACCTGGTATGCTTCATCGCCAGATCCAAAGAATATATCTGCACGAATCCATCCCTTGATTGCACCACCTGTATCTTGAGCGACCATCAAACGATTAAATGACCGACCATCAGATAAAGATGTGTTGATGTATACTGGCATTCCCAATGTATACAGAGAATCATCCATTGCGATACTGCGTATTTTTGATAGCTGGGTTCCCAATTTCCCAATCACGCTGTGTTGTTCTGTTTCATAGAAATAAACATAACGTGGATTGTTGTATATAACCTCTTTCGCCAAAGATGGATTTTTCTTCAAATGTGTCCACACAGCATCAGCAGAATATCCACCTTCTGGTTTTATACCTTTTTCTTTTAATTGTCCACCAATAGATTTAAACGGCATATCATTAACCGCGGCAAAATTCAATTTAACCATACTGCCGTCTTCCAATTTTAACATACCACTGCCTTGGATTTGCAGGTTTTGAACATCAACTATATTTGCCCAATATAAAACGCGCCCTATTCTTTTATTTACAATATTGCGTTTTGAAACACCCTTGTAGTTTGCACCATTGATTGGCACACCCATAATAGGTTCATTGCATTTTGCAGTTTGTTTTCTGCACCCATCTATCACAGGCGAATAATAACCAGTATAAGTTCCAGTTTTACTGCCGTTTTCATTATAAACCTGATACGGTTGAAAATGCGATTCAAACCAAGCCCTGACCGTTGCTATATCAGCAGAAGCGCTGGGCAACATATTGCATTTTTCCCGCATCAATTCTGGGTCGGGTATCACAGAACCTTTGTATTGTAATTTCGCTTTGCATGTATTACGAAAGGCCTGAAGAGCATAACGCACGTCATCATTACGCCACCCTGGTAAAGCAGAATAAGAAACTGGGCGCATATTAGACGGTATCTTTGAATTATTACCAACATGGGTTGGACTGGACAAATCACAGCCCGCAATACCAGCCACCAGGCCGAACAAACATAAAAAACGCGCCAATCTATTTAATATTAACATTTTTTATCTCCCCCACTTGTAAAACCCATTTCTTAATGCTATATTATCATAAAACCGAGGATAAAAAAAGGAGCAATCGTATGCCAAAGTTTAATATTATATCTCAATTCTTAAAAGACATCTCTTTTGAAAGTCCAAATGTCCCAGAATTGTTCTTTAAACAAGAAAACAATCCAGCCAAAGTTGAAATCAATATCGATATCAATATCAAAGGTTCTGAAAACAATCTGTATATGGTTGATTTGAATACCAAAGTTCACTCAAAAATTGAAAAAGACAATAAAACAATCTTCTTGATTGAATGCACATATTCTGGATTGGTTCAATATGAAGAAAAGAACGAAGAAGAACAAAGAAAAACATTCTTTATCGATGTTCCAACATTGTTGTTCCCTGCAGTTCGCGCTTTGGTAACCAGATCAACTGCTGAATCTGGATTCCCAGCTTTGACATTACAACCTGTTGATTTTGCCGCATTGTATGAACAAAGGGTAAATTCTGCGAAACAGGAACAAAAACCAGAAGCAAAATAATATCTATAAAACAATAAAAAAACCGGCAAATGCCGGTTTTTTTATAACAAATTTTGATGCTTTATGCGGCGGCTGTGAATACCTTTTGCACATCGTCATTATCATCCAACGCATCAACCAATCTTTCGATTTTTGCGTATGCTTCATCATCTAAATCCATTGGCATATTTGGAACCCATGTGATTTCAGCATTTTCAGGTTCACCCAATTTATCAGCCAATGTCTTTTGAATATTCATAAAATTATCGGTCTTGGTTGTGATGATGAAACCTTCTTCGGATGTTTCCAGGTTATCGGCATCAACTTCCATGACCAATTCCATCATTTCATCTTCGGTTTTACCAATGCTGGCAGGATACATAATTTGTCCCACATGTGTGAACATGAAAACAACCGAACCTTCTTCGCCCATGTTGCCACCATTTTTGGCAAAAATATTACGAATTTCAGGTACTGTTCTGCGTGGATTATCGGTCAAAGCTTCAACAATCACAGGCACTGCATTTGGGCCATAACCTTCGTAACGAACCGCCACGAAATTATCTGTATTTGCACCAGATGCCTTTTCAATAGCACGTTTAATGTTATCATTAGGCATAGAATTTTTACGTGCTTGTAAAATTGCCAAACGCAATCTTGGGTTGTTATCTGGATTTTTATCGCCCAATTTTGCCGCCATAGTTATTTCACGTGCCAGTTTTGTAAACAAACCACTACGTGCTGCATCAACCAATCCTTTTTTGTGTTGGATGTTATGCCATTTGCTGTGTCCACTCATATTTGACCTTTTGATTTTATTATATTAAAATTACCAACAAAGGATAACAAATGATTGGAAAATTGCAAGGTGTAATTGATTATATCGGTGACGGATATGTCATTTTAATGGTGAACGGCGTGGGATATAAAGTATATACCCCTGAAATTTTATCCCCAAAGGCAAATGTAGCCCTGTGGATAGAAACCGTCGTTCGCGAAGATTCTATCCGTTTATTCGGGTTTTCAAGCATCGCCGGGCAAAACCTGTTTAATCAATTGACTACCGTTTCTGGCGTTGGGCCCAAGGTTGCATTGGCCATTATGTCCACGATAAAGACAGATATTTTAATGACCGCCATTGCCACGGGTGATGCAAAAACAATTGCAACAACCCCTGGGGTCGGCAAAAAGGTTGCCGAAAAAATCATAGTTGAATTGAAAAACAAAATGGGCGGTGGCAATTTTGATTTTGGAAATGAAATGGGTGGTGCTTTGCCTGATTTGTTGTCGGCATTAGAATCTTTGGGTTATCGCCGTATGGATATTGTTGATATGGCACAAAAATTGGTTTCACAAAACCCAGATTTAAATGTTTCAAAACTGGTCCCAATGGCATTAAAAGAAATAAGTAATAAATAATGAATAAATTTGTTCACTATTTTCACAAAGGCATTCAACGTATAAGGAATAATCTATACGAACGAATCAAATCTGTTGATAATTTACGTGGAATGTACTCTTTGGATTTTCATGATTTGTCCGCATTGGACTTATCTGCTATGAGTAATTTATTTACAGACCAATACCCCAAAGATAATTCCGTTATCGGTGGCTGGACTGAAAATGTAATATGGCCAACACAAGACAAAATGCCACAGAATTTTAACCCAACAGAAATACTTAAAACATCCAAACACCCATTATTTATGGATGAATTACACAAAAAAAATATTACTGGTCGAGGTGTAAATGTTGCAATAATTGATACGACACTAAACCGTGATCATCCAGAATATGCACACGCAATAAAATATTATTCTGAAAACGACACATTACGTGACACCCCAAACACTCACCCCGTAATGCATGGCAGTTTGGTTTGCAGTGCATTGGCAGGAAAAGAATGTGGCACCGCACCAGATGTCAGCATATTTTATTTTGCAGATGGAATGAAAGGCGATTTTAATCAACAACTTATCGCATTAAAAAAAGTACTCGATTTACAAAAAAAATTACCAGATAAAGACAAAATACGGATTTTATCTTGCAGTTTTGGCATAGAAGCTAATTCTACTGGCACAAAAAATACGCCAGAATGCATTGCAGAAACCCACAAGGTATTACAAGAATTACATGATAGCGGGATACTTGTTATACAGTGCGATGGTAAAGAGTTCTTTAATTTTAATCCAAAATTTGGACCCCAAAAAACAGATACTATCAGTATTCCAACCGACGCTCGAACATTTGCATATTACAAGGGTGGTTACAAATACGGAAATTCAAACGGTGACTCCGCAGCTGCACCATATTTGGCCGGTGTTATCGCATGTGCATTACAAGGAAACCAAATTTTTTGCACACGTCCAAACTGGATTGATGAAATAAAAGATATTATGAAACGCACCGCAACAGAATCTGAAAATGGCGGAAAAATCGTAAATCCATACGGAATCGTAAATGCTGTTTCTGAAATTGCACGCACAATGGAAATACAACTAATAAAACAACAAAGCATACAACATGAATAACGATACTATTTTTGCATTATCAAGTGCACCTGGAAAATCTGGTGTTGCAGTTATCAGGGTCAGTGGTAATAATTTATCATCGCTTTTTGAACACATTGTGAATAAATCTGATATAAAACCGCGCTATGCATATTACACAAATTTTAAAGATGATAATGGCGATTTAATCGATCAATGTATCACTATGTTTTTTAATGCGCCCCATTCTTTCACAGGCGAAGATGTCATTGAAATTTATTCACATGGCGCACCCGCGGTTATCGATAAAATATTTGAATTTTTACGCACAAAAGGCGCACGAATTGCAACACGTGGTGAATTTTCTAAACGTGCGTTTTATAATAACAAAATGGATTTAACTGGTGTTGATGGTTTAATTGCTTTGTTAAATGCCCAAACAGATAAACAACGTCAAAGTGCACTGCGTTCATTGACAGGAAATGATTCCAAAACTTATTTCAATTGGCGAAATAAAATGATTGAAATATCTGCATATGCGGCGGCTATACTTGATTATGATGCAGACGATTTACCAAAAGATATTGATAAAAAAATAGTCAAAGAAACAGAACAATTATTAAATGAATTGAAAAATGCTGTATCTGGTTTTCGCGCATCACACACATTGCGTAATGGAATAAATATAGTTTTGGCGGGCGAAACAAATGTTGGAAAATCATCACTGTTTAATAAAATAGTCGGTTCAAATCGCGCAATCGTTTCGGATATCGCCGGCACAACACGTGATGTTGTATCCACCCAAATTGATATAGATGGTTATTTAATCAATCTATCCGATACAGCTGGAATCCGCGAATCAAACGATTTAATAGAAAAAATAGGAATTGAGAAAACACATAATGAAATTGAAAATGCTGACATTGTTTTGTATGTATATAATGATGTTCCAAAACAAATAAATAAAAATGGAATTACGGTTATAAATAAATCTGATTTATTGGAAAACCAATCAAACAAAAATGTTATTTATACATCCGCCAAAACAGGCGCCGGTATAACTGAATTATTAAATACAATTAAACAAAAAATTCATGACATTATATCAGGGGCCGAATCTCGCATTGCTGTTAATGAAAGAACATATGAATATTTATCCACGGCCGTTACAGAATTGGAAAACGCCACAACAAAATACAATGGTAATTATGATGTCTTTTCAGAACATGTTCGCGCCGCATCTGATGCAATTGGAAAAATATTAGGTGTTATAACAACGGCAGAAATTGCAGACGCAACATTTTCAAAACTTTGTTTGGGAAAATAAAAAACCGCCAATACGGCGGTTTTTTTTATTCATGTCTATCTGGATATTTTCCGTCTATCAAATTTTGACGAACCATGTGATGTTTTACCTTTTGTGTACTGGTCATAGGCAAATCATCTGTTGTCATTGCAAAATGTGTTACCCATTTATATGATGCTACTTTTTTATTTGCATTTGCTACTTCGGATAACAATTTATCCATCGTCATCCCCTGTTCTACTTGGAATACACCATATGTTACGGTTTTATCGTTTACTTTGTGTTCAAACACTGCTACGTTCTTCACTCCTTCGATTTCCATAAACAATGCTTCCAATTCATCTGGATATACATTTTTACCACTGTCTAAAACTATCACTTGTTTTTTACGACCAGCAAAATGTAATTCACCATTTTTATCCATATACATCATATCACCAGTATTAAAGAAACCTTTTTCATCAAATACCAATGCGTTTGCTTCTGGATTATTAAGGTATCCATTAAACACCTGGTGACCACGAACCCATAATACACCAACGCCATTTTCATCTTTGTCGCGAATTTCACACTCATTATTAGATGTTGATCCGCCAACTGAATAAGGCATTCTTTTGCTGGTTGGTTTTGAAATACAGATTGGCCCAACAGTTTCAGTTAAACCATAACCCTGGATAAATGCCAACCCCAAAGATTCATAGAAATTTTCAACCTCTGGTTTAGTGGCGGCACCACCTGCAATCAACAATCTGACACGACCACCAAAAATCGCCAACAAAGGTTCTTGGACTTTGCGAACAAAGAAATCCAATCCCATATCTTTCAATGTTTTTTGGTTATTCAAAATGAAAGACGCAACACGCCATTTCTTTTGTGCCTTCATTCCATCAATAATTTTATTGCGGAACAATTCCAAAACACGTGGCACCACAGGAATAACATGTGGTTGGAATTTTTGAAAATCATCTAAAATGTATTTAGGATTTATCACAGGTTGCAAAACCAATCCGCCACCATATTGAATTGTTCCCAAAATACAAACTGCAAATCCAAAGATGTGATACAGTGGCAAAAATCCGTACATGATTTCGCCAGAATGATAATAATCAGACATATCTTCCAATGAATTTGCACATTCTGTTAAATTAAAATGTGTCAAAGGCACAACCTTTGGCATTCCAGTTGAACCAGATGTAAATGACATAATCGCAACATCTGTGGATTCAGAAGGATAAGGCCTTAAATCATAATCAATTTCACCATCTTTGTGTGTTATATCTAAAAATGTAAATTTATCTGTTTTATAAAAGAACGAAGGTTCAGCGCAAACAAATTTACATCCTGCAACCTGGGTCATGTTGTCATATTCAAAAGGTGTTAAATTTGTATCCAACATTAACACAGTTGCACCCAAATACCATATTGCAAACAAAGTCAAAGGAAATTGAGGCAAATTATGCGATAAAATACCAACAACATCACCATGCTTGATTCCCGCATCACGCAAAGTTGCAGCGCGTGCACGAACCTGATCTACGAATTGGGAATACATAATACCTTCACGAACCAAAAACACATTCTCTGGCCATTGATTCACAGCATTTTCTAACTTTTGATACATATTCATAATGCAATCCTTTTTTCATTTTGGCTGCGCAATTAAATGTACAGCCAACACCTATCTTTATTCATGTTTGTTTGTATATTTTCCGTCTATCAAATTTTGACGAACCATGTGATGTTTTACCTTTTGTGTACTGGTCATTGGCAAATCATCTGTTGTCATTGCAAAATGGGTTACCCATTTATATGATGCAACCTTCTTGTTTTGTTCTGCAATCGCAGCAGCCAACTTTTCCATTGTCATACCTTCTTCAACACTGAATACGCCGTATGCAACAGTTTTGTTGTTTACTTCGTGTTCAAACACAGCGACATTTTTTACACCATCGATTTCAAGAAACAAAGCTTCCAATTCATCAGGATAAACATTTTTACCACTATCCAAAACGATGACTTGTTTTTTACGACCTGCGAAATGGTATTCGCCGTTTTTATCGATAGAAACCAAATCACCAGTACAGAAGAATCCATCTTTGTCGAAACATTCTTTGTTGGCGTCATCATTATTCAAATACCCACCAAATACTTGTTTTCCACGAACCCATAACATACCAATACCATCTTCGCCTGCATTTCTGATTTGACATTCGCTGCCCCCCAGTGGCGCACCAAACGCATATGCAACACGTTTTTTAACAGGTTTAGAACAACAGATTGGTCCAACCGTTTCGGTCATTCCATAACCTTGAACGAAATTCATGCCCAATTGATTATAGAATTTTTCAACTTCCGGCTTAGTCGCCGCACCACCTGCAACCAAACAATGTGCACGGCCACCAAATATAGCACGAATTTGATTCAAAACTTTATCAACCAATTTACCCAAACCCAAGAAACGCAAAGTTTTTTGGTGATTCATAATGAAAGATACCAATCCCCATTTCTTTTTAGCTTTGACACCATCAATAATTTTCTTGCGGAAAATTTCCCACAATTTTGGAACCGCAGGAATAACATGTGGTTTATATTGTGCAAAATCTTGTAATATTGCATTTGGATTGATAGTAGATTGCAATAAAATTCCCATACCAAAATGCAATGGGGCCAAGAACCCAACAGCAAATCCAAACACGTGATATAAAGGCAAGAAAGCATACATCATTTCGCCTGGGTGCAAGAATATATTCAAACTTTCTAAATCTTCAGAACAAGAAACCAAATTATCATGTGTCAAAGGCACAATTTTTGGAATTCCTGTGGACCCGGATGTAAATGACAATGTTGCGATATCATCACCTTTTAATGGATAAGCTTTTAATTTTTCATCTGTCTTTTCATCTTTGGTCTGGATATCAAAAAATTTAAATTTTACTGCATCATAAAAGAAAGATTTTTCAGCACAAACCAATTTACAATTTGTTAAATCGGTCATATTGTCATATTCTGTTGGTGTTAAATTTGTATCCAACAACAAAACACGCGCACCCAAATACCATATTGCAAACAAAGTCGAAACAAATTCAGGTAAATTGTGTGATAACAAACCAACTGTATCACCCGCCTTTACACCTGCTTCACGCAAAGTTGTTGCACGTGCACGGATATAGTTTGGAAATTCTTCAAAAGTTATATTTTCACGAATCAAAAACACATTCTCTGGCCATTGATTCACAGCATTTTCTAACTTTTGATACATA
>JAKSTB010000010.1 GCA_024402815.1 Alphaproteobacteria bacterium
AGGGGCTTAGTTCAACGGTAGAATATCGGTCTCCAAAACCGCGGATGAGGGTTCGATTCCTTCAGCCCCTGCCAGAAAATATCGGTATAACAAGACAAAATCGGAAAATCTTATGAGAAAAATATTTGAATTTATTAAATCAGTTCGTTCAGAATGGTTCAAAATTGTTTGGCCAAATCGCGAAACCGTTATTCATACCACTGGTATGATTTTATTATTTTCCGGTCTCGCTGCGTTATTCTTTTTTGTAGTTGATGGCATTTTAAATGCCTTGGTTGCTTGGATTTTTTAATTTGACAAAGGATACGTGTTATGGAAGAAAAAATGCAGTGGTTCGTTGTTAATGTTCATACGGGTTGCGAAGATAAAATCGCTCGCGAATTGCGTGAACAAATCAACAAACGTAAATTAAATGCTTATTTTGGAGAGATTTTAGTTCCTACACGCGAAGTTTCCGAAATCAAAGGCGGAAAACGTGTAAAAACAGAAAGAAAGTTTTTTCCTGGATATATAGTGGTTCAAATGGTTATGAACAATGAAACATTTTCATTGGTCAGATTGATGCCCCAAGTTGTTATGTTTTTGGGACAAAAAGTCAAAAACCAACAGGCCAAACCTATTCCTATGAGCGAAGCCGAAGCGCGTCGCTTGATTAAACAGGTAGAAGAAGGTTCTACTGTGACCGAAGATACTGTTTATGAAGAAGGTCAAGAAGTTCATGTTATCGAAGGGCCTTTTGCTAATTTCAACGGTGTTGCATCAAATGTTGATAATGTAAAGCAAAAGATGACTGTTAAAATTTTGGTATTTGGTCGTGAAACCAGTATTGAATTGGATTTTACCCAGGTAGAAAAAGTTTAATTCCATTAAATTGGGATTGAAAAATGTGGTAGATATGCCATATCGTACCACAACACTAACCAGATGTGAAAACACATCGCAAAAAAACGGAGTGAAAAATGGCAAAAAAAGAATTAAAAGGGATTGTTAAATTAGTAGTCCCTGCAAAACAAGCAAATCCTGCACCTCCTATTGGACCTGCATTGGGTGCTGCTGGTGTTAACATTGCAGAATTCTGCAAACAATTTAATGATAAAACAGCAGACAAAGAACCGGGAATGCCAATTCCATGTATAATCACTGTTTATACAGACCGCACTTTCGAATTTATTATGAAATTGCCACCTGTATCGTATTATATTAAAAAGGCATTGAAATTAAAAATCGGTTCTCATAAACCAGGTCGTGAATTTGTTGGTACTATCACAAAAGCACAAATCGAAGAAATTGCTAAAGATAAAATGCCCGATTTGAATTGTTCCACAGTTGAATCTGCTATGAATATCGTTGCAGGTCAATGTCGTTCTATGGGTGTAAAGGTGGAGGACTAAGCTATGAGAGTTACAAAAAGAAAACAAACTTGGTCCACATTGGATGCAAAGAAAGTTTACACATTGAACGAAGCAATCGAAACATTGCGTGGTTTTTGCTCTTCTAAATTCGATGAAAGTTTGGAAATCGCAATTAAATTAGGTATTGATGTTGCCAAAGCAGATCAAAACATTCGTGGAATGTTGTCTTTGCCAAATGGTACAGGTAAAAAAGTTCGCGTTGCTGTATTTACAATCAACAATCAAGAAGGTGCTAAGAAAGCAGGTGCTGATGTTATCGGCGGTGAAGAATTGATTGATAAAGTTGCAAACGGATTTTTGGAATTCGATCGAGTTATCGCAACACCTGATATGATGCCAAAAATGTCTAAGGTTGCACGTGTGTTGGGACCAAAAGGTTTGATGCCAAACCCAAAATTAGGCACAGTTACAAATAACATCGCAGAAGCAGTTGCCAGTGCAAAAGCAGGACAAATCGAATATCGTGCTGAAAAGAACGGTATCATCCATGCTGGTATTGGTAAAATGTCTTTTGCCACAGAAAAATTGGTCGAAAATGCAAATGCGTTAATCGAACAATTGAAAAAAGTTAAACCTGCATCCACCAAGGGTCAATATATCTTGGGATGCAGTGTCGCAACAACCCAAGGCCCAGGTCTGAAGGTTGAAGTAAAATAATTTATGGTGGGACATCCCACCATAAAAGCAGATTTCTGTCCAAGACTGATGGTGTGAAGAAAATCACTTAATTCCCATCATAGACAAAGAAAAATTCTTTGGGGCAGGAAATCGAGCCCCACCAGTGGGAAACCACAGATGGAAAGTTTAACAAAAGAAGCTTAAAAGGATATATAAAGATGAGACGCGAAGAAAAATCAGATTTGATTTCAGCGTTGCAGTCGTCCTTGAAATCCGCAAACGGTATTTTCATTATTGAAAACCACGGTTTGACAGTGCGCGAAATGGAAACATTACGTAATGAATTACGTCCATTGGTGTCTTTGTTCAAAGTTGTCAAAAACCGTTTGATGAAATTGGCTTTGAAAGATACCAATTTTGAACCTGTATCTGATTTGATGAAACACCCAACCGCTGTTGCAGTTGCAAAAGATGGTTTGGCTGTGACCAAAGTTTTGGCAAAATTTGCTGAAGCTCATCAAAACCTGACAATTGTCGGTGGTAAAATGGATGCAGAACTTCTGGATGTGAACGGCATTGTGCAATTATCCAAGCTTCCGTCTTTGTTGGAAGTCCGTGGTACTATCGCACGTATATTGATAGAACCGGCATCACGTTTAGCACGTGTTTCAGCAGAGTATGGAAAGAAACAAAATTAAAAAACTCACAAGGAGTCTTAAAATGGCAGATATTCAAAAAATTGTTGAAGAATTGTCAAAATTGACTGTTCAAGAAGCAGTCGAATTATCAAAAGCATTAGAAGAAACATGGGGTGTTAGTGCTGCTGCTGCTGTTGCAGTTGCTGCTGGTCCTGCTGCTGCTGGTGCTGGCGAAGAAAAAACAGAATTTGATGTTGTATTGGCAGATGCTGGTGCAAACAAATTGGCTGTTATCAAAGCTGTTAAAGATATCACTGGTTTAGGTTTGCAAGAAGCAAAAGCTTTGGTCGAATCTGCTCCAAAAGCTATCAAAGAAGCAGTTGCTAAAGATGAAGCTGAAAAAATGAAAGCTACATTAGAAGCAGCTGGTGCAAAAGTAGAAATGAAATAATTTCTATTTTTAAAACAAGAATCGCAAGATTCAAAAAATTGCAATTAATGCAATTTCGCCGCCCACCTTGGATTGAAAAATCTTTGGTGGGCACACAGGCGTAAAAAGGTGACAAACTTTTTTCGTTTGCAAAATAAACACAGAAGAGAAAAATAAAAGGATTCAGAAAATGGCAGTTATCCAGAAACTTAGAAAATCTTTTGGTAAAAGTTTTTTGCAAACTCCGCTTCCTGATTTGGTTGAAATTCAGTACAATTCTTACAGAGATTTTTTACAGGCAGATGTAGCCCCAGAAAACAGAAAAGATATTGGGTTGCAAAATGTTTTCAAATCTATGTTCCCCATACACGATTATGCAGGAATTGCCGATTTGGAATTCATTGAATATACATTGGATAAACCTGTATATAATGTTCAAGAATGTATGCTGCGTAATATGACATATTCCAGCAAACTGAAATTGAAGCTGAGATTGATTTTATGGGATATCGCAGAAGATGGCAAAAAAACATTGCGCGATATCAAAGAACAAGAAATATTTATGGGCGATGTTCCATTGATGACAGAACGTGGAAGCTTTATCGCTTCTGGTGTGGAACGTGTAGTAGTATCACAAATGCACCGTGCCCAGGGTGTGGTATTCGGAACAACAAAAGAAGCAAAAGTTGCTGGTAATCCTGAAACATTTACTGGCCGTATAATCCCAGAACATGGTTCATGGATTGATTTTGAAGAAGCAAAAGGTATCATCTATGTCCGCATAGACCGTAAACGTAAAATACCTGCAACTGTGTTGTTACGTTGTTTGCCATGTGCTGATGACGAAAAGAAATTCGCAACAGATCCACACAAACCAACAATCGTTGGTATGAGCCCAGAAGAAATTTTATCTAATTTCTATAAATCAATTCCATTATCATTTGATGGTAAATTGTGGGTTGGTGAAACATCTGCATTCGAAGGTTTGGATAAATATCGTTTGAATTACGATTTGATTAATCCAAAAGATAAAAAAGAATTGGCAAACAAAGGCGATCGTTTGAATGCTAAACGTTTGTCCAAGATTGAAACAGCTTCGAAAAAGTTTGGTATTAAATCTGATGCTTTGATTGGTGAATATTTATTCAGTGCAATCAAGAACGGCGAAGATGTATTATTCCCAGAAGGAACAGAAATCACAGAAGAATTATTGAACGAAATTGAAAAATTAGGTGTGAAAAATATTTCTTTGATTGCTATCGATAACACAACTGTTTCTGCTCATATCCGTAATACATTAGCTGCAGATAAAACAAACAGTCGTGAAGAAGCTTTGATTGCAATTTATGATTTGATACGTCCGGGTGAACGCCCAACAATTGAAGCAGCAATCAATTTGTTCTTGCGTCAAGGTTTTGATTCAGATTATTACGATTTGTCTGCTGTGGGTCGTTTCAAAATGAATAAACGTTTGAAGATTGATTCCGGCAAAAAACCAGAAGACGAACGCACATTGACCAAAGCAGATTTCTTGGCTGTGTTAAAGACATTGATGAACATCATCAATCACAAAGATGTAATTGATGATATTGATAATCTGTCTAACCGTCGTATCCGTGCAGTTGGTGAATTGTTTGAACAAACATTCCGCACAGGTATGTTGCGTATAGAAAGATTGGTTCGTGAAAGTTTGACATCTCCAAACATTGCGACAATGCAACCTCAAGATGTTATCAATGCAAAACCTTTGATGTCATTGGTTGCTGAATTCTTGACATCTTCTCAATTGTCTCAATTTATGGATTCTTATAACCCATTGGCAGAAGTAGAACATAAACGTTTGGTTTCTGCGTTGGGTCCTGGTGGATTGAATCGTGAACGTGCAGGTATCGACGTCCGCGACGTTCATCCAACACACTATGGAAGATTATGCCCAATTCACACCCCAGAAGGTGCAAACATTGGGTTGATTTCACACTTGTCTGCATATGCACGTGTCAATCCTTATGGATTTATCGAAACACCATACTATGTTGTTAAAGACAGTAAAATTACCGATGAAATGGTATATTTGACTGCGGATGAAGAGTTGGGTCATAAAATTGCCCAAGGAAACACCCCAACAACAGCATCTGGCGTGTTCTCTGAAGATATGGTTACAGCACGTGTAGATGGCGAATTTACAAAAGTTCCAAAAGAAGAAATCGATTTAATCGACGTGGCACCACGTCAGGTTGTGTCTATTGCTACTGGTTTGATACCATTTGTGGCTAATGACGACGCGAACCGTGCTTTGATGGGATCAAACATGCAACGTCAGGGTGTTCCATTAATGCGCGTAGAAGCCCCGTTGGTTGGAACAGGTATTGAACACGAAGTTGCGCGTGATTCACGCACTGGTAAAGTTGCAAAACACAGTGGTGTTGTTGAATCTGTTGATGCAAATCGTATCGTAGTTAAATGTATGAATTCCAGAAACGTTGTGACTGGTGTGGATATTTACAATTTGGAAAAATTCGGTCGTTCAAATGGTGAAACTTTGATTCACCAAAAACCATTGGTTCATGTTGGCGACAGAATTTCCGCAGGTGATATTATCGCGGATGGTTCATCTATGAATTATGGTGAATTGGCATTGGGACGCAATGTCTTGGTCGCCTTTGTGCCATGGCGTGGATATAACTATGAAGACGCGATTGTGATATCCGAACGTATTTCACGTGATGACGTTTTCACATCTATCAAGATTGTTGAAAAAGAAATCAAATTACGTGATACACAATTGGGTCCGGAAAGCTTTACACGTGATATTCCAAATGTAAGTGAAGAAGCACTGAAGAATTTGGACGAATCCGGTATTATTTATGTCGGTGCACGTGTGAAACAGGGTGATATTTTGGTTGGACGTGTTTCACCTAAATCTGAAACATTGTTAACCCCAGAAGAAGCTTTGTTGCGTAACATCTTTGGTGAAAAAGCATTGAACGTCAAAGATTCTTCATTAAAGGTTGGTCCAAACGAAGAAGGAACTGTTATCGGTGTTAATGTTTTGACACGTCACGGGGTCAAGAAAGATGACAGAACCCAAATGATTGAATTGCAAAAAATCGAAAAGATTAACAAAGATCGCGATGAAGAAACTTTGATTATTGAAAAAGGTTTCGCAGACCAGGTTTTTCAATTGGCTGAAAATGCAACAATTGTAAACGGTGCTGGCAGTGCTAAACCATTTATCAATAAAAAGTTAACACCAGAAGTATTCGAAGGTATTAACCCAAGTGATATGAAAAAATTGGTGTTTGGAAACAAAGAACTTCAAGCGAAAATCGATGAATTGCGTGAACAACACAATCTGAAATTGAAAGAATTAAATGATCGTGCAGATGCAGAAATTGCAAAGGCCACAGAAAGCAATTCTTTGAATGCAGGTGTGTTGAAAGAAGTTAAAGTTTATATCGCTCATAAGATGAAATTACAGCCGGGTGATAAAATGGCTGGACGTCACGGAAACAAAGGTATTGTGTCCAAGGTTGTTCCAATCGAAGATATGCCACATATGGAAGATGGAACACCAGTCGATATCGTTTTGAATCCGTTGGGTGTGCCAAGCCGTATGAATATCGGTCAGATATTTGAAACTCACTTGGGTATGGCTGCACGTGCATTGGGTCAGCAAATTGGTGTGGTTTTGGAAGAAGTAAAACAAAAACGTGCTGTGACTGACGATTTGCGTGCAATTATGGGCAAGATTTACGGTAAGAATGTTGCTGAAAAATTGGAAAAAATGACGGACACAGATGTTCGTGCAGAAGCCATGTTGTTGAAAGATGGTGTTCCAATGGCAACGCCAACATTTGATGGTGCGACACCAGAAGAAATCAAAGCAATGTTGAAATTGGCTAAATTACCAGAATCTGGACAATTCACATTGTATGATGGTATTACTGGTGAAAAGTTTGCTCGTCCAGTTACCGTTGGTGTAATGTACATGATGAAATTGCATCACTTGGTTGATGAAAAGATTCACGCACGTTCAACAGGTAATTATTCTCTGGTTACACAACAACCTTTGTCTGGTAAAGCACACATGGGTGGTCAGAGACTTGGAGAAATGGAAGTTTGGGCATTGGAAGCACACGGTGCAGCACACCTGTTGCGTGAAATGTTAACTGTCAAATCTGACGATATCACTGGCAGAAGTAAGATGTATGAAGCAATTATTTCTGGCAATAACGATATCCAAACCGGCACACCAGAAGCATTTAATGTTTTGGTACGTGAATTGCGCGGTTTAGGTTTGGCATTGAACCCTAAAAAAATAGATTAGTGGCTGGGGCTTCGGATGTGGGTAACCACATCCGCCAGCCACAAGGCACTTTTACTGACTTATCAAGGAGCAGAAACACATGACAAATATGTTGCAAAAGATATTTGGACAAATAGAAACCAAGGAACAATTTGATGCTTTGCGTATTTCTATTGCGTCCCCAGAGGAAATTCAATCTTGGTCGCATGGTGAAGTCAAAAAGCCAGAAACCATCAATTATCATTCCTTGAAACCAGAAGCAGAAGGTTTGTTTTGCCAACAAATTTTCGGCCCTGTGAAAGATTATGAATGCGCATGCGGAAAATATAAACGTATTAAATTCCGCGGTGTCGTTTGCGAACGTTGCGGTGTAGAAGTTGGTTCTTCTTCTGTGCGTCGTGAACGTATGGGCCATATTAAATTGGCAATACCTGTCGCACACACATGGTTTTTACGTGAAGGTAAAATTGCTACATTGTTGAACAATTTGCCTCAAAAGAAATTGGAACAGGTTATTTCTTATGATGCTTATATCGTTACAGAACCTGGTTTAACCAGTTTGAAACTGTATGATGTAATCAGCGAAGATGAATACCAAGCTGCAATTGAAGAATTCGGCGAAGATGCATTTCATGTAGGTATTGGTGCCGAAGGTGTTCGTTCAATAATTGCTAATTTGGATATGGGGGATGAAAGAACACGTCTGCGTGCAGAATTGGCAGAATTGAAATCTGAATCTAAACGTAAATCAATTATTAAACAATTAAAATTGGTTGAAGCATTCTTGGATTCCAAGACAGAACCAGCATGGATGTTGCCTGATGTTATCCCAGTGATTCCACCAGATATGCGTCCTTTGGTTACATTGGATGCTGGCCATGTTGCTGCATCAGACTTGAATGATTTGTATCGTCGTGTAATTATCCGTAACAATCGTTTGAAAAGATTTATGGAAATGCATGCACCTGAAATCATTATTCGTAACGAAAAACGTATGTTACAGGAAGCAGTGGATTCATTGTTTGATAATGGACACAAAGCACGCCCAATGGTTTCCCAAAACCGTCGTCCTTTGAAATCATTATCTGATTCATTGCGTGGTAAATCTGGTCGTTTTCGTATGAATATGTTGGGTAAACGTGTAGATTATTCAGGACGTAGTGTTATTACACCTGGACCATCTTTGCGTATGCACCAGGTCGGTTTGCCAAAAACAATGGCGTTGGAATTGTTCAAACCATTTGTGTATGCTAAATTGTTAGCAGGCGATTATGCAAATACATTGAAAACCGCACGCAAAATGGTTGAAAATGGCGAAGACATTGTTTGGGATATTTTGGAAAAAGTTATTTATCAACATCCAGTGTTGTTAAACCGTGCACCATCTTTGCACAGATTGTCATTGATTGCGTTCGAACCAGTCTTGATGGAAGGCAAAGCAATTCGTTTGCACCCATTGGTATGTAAAGGATTTAATGCTGACTTTGACGGAGACCAGATGTCTGTCCATGTTCCAATTTCTTTGGAAGCGCAGCTTGAAGCACGCACATTGATGTTATCTACGAATAACGTATTGTCTCCTGCGAATGGTGAACCTATGACTGTTCCAACCCAAGACATGGTGTTAGGTGTTTACTATATCTCTTTGATTAACGGTGAACATGATGAAAAAACATCACCAAAGTTCTCTGGTATGGATGAAGTTAAATTGGCTTTGGAAAACAAGACAATCACATTGCATACACCAATTTACGCACGTGTTAACGGCAAAAAATATGCCACAACAGCTGGCCGTATGATTTTGGGTGAATTGTTACCAGAAGGAATGCCTTTTGATTCTGTGAACAAAGTTATGCCTGCAAAAGAAATCAGAAAATTGTTGGCTGCTACATATGAAGCATGTGGCGACAAAGCAATGATTTTGTTGGCTGACGCTTTGAAAGATACAGGTTTCGAACAGGCCGTACGCAGTGGTATTTCAATTGGATTTGATGATATTGTTATTCCAGCAGACAAACAAGATTTGATTGAAAAATCTTCCGCAGAAGCTGAAAGAATTGAAAAACAATACCAAGACGGTTTGTTATCCAGTGGTGAACGTCATAACAAATTGATTGATTTGTGGCAACATACAACTGATCAATTGGGTGATAAAGCATATGCTTCATTGGGTAATACAACTGGTGATAATTGGAATTCAATTCACATGATGGCTTTGTCTGGCGCTCGTGGATCCAAAGGTCAGATTCAGCAGTTGGCAGGTATGCGTGGTATGATGCAGAAACCAGACGGTTCAATTATCGAAGTTCCTATTATTTCGAACTTTAAAGAAGGTTTGACCATGTCTGAATACTTTACATCAACCCACGGTGCTCGTAAAGGTATGTCAGATACTGCTTTGAAGACTGCATCTGCTGGTTATTTGACAAGACGTTTGGTCGATTTGTCTTTGAACACTGTTATTACAGAACACGATTGCGGAACAAAAGAATTTATTACCGCAAAACCTGTGTACCAAGGTTCAACTTTGATGGTGCCATTAGGGGATGTTGTGTTGGGTCGTACAGCGGCACATAAAATCGTTCACCCTTTGACATTAGAAGTTATCGTGGAAGAAGGCGATTTGATTACAAAATCAGCAGCACGTCAAATCAATGAATCTGGTTTGCCATCTGTTGATGTCCGCAGTGTGTTGACATGTCAAAGTGACGGTTTGTGTGCTAAATGTTATGGTATGGATTTGTCCAGAAACGCTTTGGTTCATGTTGGTGAACCAGTAGGTTTGGTTGCAGGTCAATCAATTGGTGAACCTGGAACCCAGTTGACATTGCGTACCTTCCACATTGGTGGTATTGCAGAAGGTGGTGCAGAATCTCACTTTATTGAAATGCCTGTGGCAGGACAAATCAAATTGGATAACGTAAACACAATTACAAATTCTGCAGGTCGTGTGGTGGTGTTGTCACGTACTGGAAAAATTGCTGTTGTTGATAAAGACGGCAAAGAACAGTTCAGTTGTGCATTACCTTATGCATCTATGTTGTTGGTTAATGATGGTGATAAAGTTGAAAAAGGTCAAAAAGTGGCCGAATGGGATCCTTATTCCAACACTATCATTGCAGAAAAAGACGGTGTCGTATCATTTAACGATTTGATTGAAAACGTTTCTTATCAAGAAGAAATCGATGCGACAACTGGTATTGCTTCCCGTAAAGTTATTAACTGGAAAACAAATACCAAGAAAGCATTAAGCCCATCTATCCGTTTGGTTGATAAAGAAGGCAAATTGATTTCTTTGGGTGGCAAAAAAGTAGCAGAATATCTGTTACCAACATATTCAGTATTGAATGTGGCTGATGGTGCTGAAATTCATGCTGGTGATGTGTTGGCTCGTATACCTGTTCAAACAAAGAAGACAGGCGATATTACCGGTGGTTTGCCACGTGTAGAAGAATTGTTGGAAATTCGTCGTCCTGCAAATCCTGCTTTGTTGGCAGAAATTGACGGAACTGTTGATTTGGAAGATGCGAAATCTAAAATTATTATTCGTATTGAACCAACAGACGGCAGTGCCCCAGTTGAATATGCGGTGCCAAAGGGAACAAATTTATTAGTTCGCGGTGGCGATGTTGTTCGCAAAGCTGATAAATTGGTTGACGGTGATCCTGTACCACAAGATATTTTGCGTATCTTGGGCCAGAAAGCATTGGCTCAATTTATGGTCGAACAAGTTCAACAGGTTTACCGTTTGCAAGGTGTGTCTATCAACGACAAACATATCGAAATTTTGATACGTGAAATGACTCGCCGTGTGGAAATTACCGACCCAGGTGATACTTCATTCCTGAGCGGTGCGGTCGTTGATCGTGTTGATTTCGAAGAAGAAAATAAACGTGTAGAAAGAGATCGTGGTAAAGTTGCCCAAGCTTCTCAAGTTTTGGTTGGTTTGACCCGTGCATCTTTGACATCACGTTCATTTATCTCTAATGCAGCGTTCCAACAAACAACCAAAGTATTGGTTGATGCCGCAATCAGTGGCGCAACAGATAAATTGATTGGTGTAAACGAAAACTTAGTTGTTGGTCGTTTGATACCAATTGGAACAGGTGCATATGTTCGTCGTGTTCGTGAAATCGCGAAAGAAGAAGAAAAGGCCGAGAAATTGGCTCGCGAAGGTGGCGAACAACAACAATTGTTGAATATATAAAAATGAAAAAGCCCGGCGCTTTAACACCGGGCTTAATAATCTGTAAGATGAATCAGGAAATACCAGCAATTTTTTGTGACATAGACGGCGTAGTTACGCATAAATTCGCTGTGCCAGATTATGACCATTTTGGTGAACCAAACGCATGTATGATACCTGTGTTGGAAACTATAGGTCGTGATTTTACGATTGTGTTTATAACTGGTCGTTGGGCTATGGGACAAGAAAAAGTCCAAAAAATGTTGGATGATTTATTACCAAATATAAAAAAGCGTGTTTTTTGCAAGCCACATGATTATCCTGGAACAACTGCTGAATACAAATTGGCAACGATTATTGCTTTGGAAAAACAGGGGTATAAATTCCATCTGGGGTTGGATGATCACAGTGCTGTTGTTGGGCTGATGCATAATCATGGTGTGTTCATGGCCCAAGTTTTAAGTGATTAATTTTTTGCTTGCAAATAGGGAAAATTTTAATAAAATTAACAACTGTCAAATAAAAGGATTGTAAAATGGCAACTCCAAGAAGTAAAACAAGTAAAGCGCGTTCTGCACAACGTCAATCTCATGATGCATTGGCTGTTATGCCAGTCAGCGTATGCAAGAAATGCGGCGAAAAGAAACGTCCACATCATGTTTGCCCTGCTTGTGGATCTAAATAAATCTTGTAAAGGGAATTAAAGGGCAAGGTGTTTCCTTATGCCCTTTTTTTATTTATAATGTCTCAAGAAAAAAGAGTTATTTCAGTTGATGCGATGGGCGGAGATCACGCGCCAGGTGCTGTATTGGGTGGTATGAACCAATTTTTGTACCAATATGGCGAAGACAGTGCTTTTTTTCGTGTGTTTGGTAATGAAAAAGTTTTGCGTTCATTATTAAAACAATTTCCACGTGTTGCACGTAATTGCGAAATTATCAATGCAAATGACGTAATATCGGGCACAGACAAAGTTCGTGATGTTATTCGTCATGCCCAAGATACATCTATGTACATGGCAATCAAAGATGTTCGTGAAGGTAATTCTTCTGCGGTCGTGTCTGCGGGCAATACAGGGGTTTTGATGGCTTTGTCTAAATTGGCATTAAAAACGATTGATGGGATATCACGGCCGGCTATAACAACTATGTTGCCATCTGGAAATGGGGATTCACGCGTTGTTGGATTGGATTTGGGTGCAAATGTTCGTTGCGATGAAGAAACTTTGTTTGACTTTTCTATTTTGGGCAGTGTTTATGCCGAAATTATGGGCGGTATGAAACGTCCTCGTGTTGGAATCTTGAATATCGGTGAAGAAGAAACCAAGGGCAGTGAACGTCTGCAGCGGTTGAACAAGGTTTTAATGGAACATATCGATGAATTGCCATATGAATACATTGGCTTTGTAGAGGGTAATGATGTTACCGCTGGAAATGTCCAGGTTGTCGTCACAGATGGCTTTACAGGCAATGTTATGTTAAAAACGGTAGAAGGTACCGCCAAAATGATTTCTCGCATTGTAAAGGCAAATTACAAGCGTTCTATATTGGCTATATTGGGAACCTTTTTCTTGATTCATTTATTCAAACGTTTAAAGAATAAAATCGACCCCCGTTCTTATGCTGGGGCTGTGTTTTTGGGACTTAATGGATTTTCAATTAAAACACACGGAAATAGTGATACCCTGGCATGGACACATGCATTGGAATATGCCACAAATTTATCAAAATCAGATTTTTATGGCAAAATCCGTGAACGCACAAATGCATTGGCCAAGATAAAACAAGAAATCAGGGATGTGTCGTCTGTTTCGGAATAGTTATTTATAAAATAAAAAAACCGCCCCAAAGGGCGGTTTTTTATTAATTGTTGTTATTACGTGTACACGTTGTTGGGTGCCCCGTCGTAGGATTTGTCGCAGTTGCTGTATATCCATCTGGGCAATAACACATGGTTGATTGGCCACCGTTTGATTCCAATGCCACACTGCCAGCCATACCACATGGTTTGCATGTAACATTGGTATTAGAGCCTGTGTCATCCAAATAATAGTTTTCAGGGCAAGATAACAACATTGTTGCAACCCAATCTTTCATTGCGCGTAATGTCAAAGCACCTCCGTCTTTTGGGGCATATCCACTGACAGACATACATGTTGTAATATCGGCACGGCACGCATTAACAGCAGTTTGAGATGCAGTAGTTGTTGTATTAGATTCATCATATCCATTTGTAGTCAAACATGATGTAACGTCACTGCGGCAATCTTCTGCATAGTCCGCCAAGATGGAATCTTGTTGCAATTTAATCTTTGTTAACACAGATGCCAAATATTGACGGATAACCTCGTTATTTGGAACATACTTTTTATTCTTGGTAGAACCAGAGAATGTGTAATCTTGACATTGTGTCATCACAGATGCGCACATCCCATGAACTTTGTCGTTATTATCTATGTAACCAATTTTCTGTAAGATATATGTTGCCATATCATCTGTCGCAACATTATTGGTGTATGTTGTTGCCCATGTTGCCAAAGATTTATCTATATATTTAGACAGATTTTCTTTCTTACCGCCACCAAACGCGTTAACTGTGTTTGGTGAGGTTGAATTTGCTTCTGAATCTGTGTAATTCCATGTTGAATACAAAGAATACATACCTTGGCTGACCCATGTGTCAAGATCAGATGCGTTTGCCAAAGGTGTGGTGTTTTTAACAGATCCACCAGAAACCCCAGGTGCGCCGCCTTTGACGATTTCAGCATTTGCAAGATATTTGCCAGTTGGATCCAAACATAATGAATAATCTGAACCACATACATATTCATCTTGCATACAAGAATCAATAGCAGCGATACAACCACGGAAATCATATGCGTTCTTGTTTTGAGCCAACATCAAACGTGCTTGTTGCAAAATTGTTGATGCGTTACGAACATTGTTACGCATTTCTTCGTTTGCTTCGTTCAAATCACGTTCATATGCAATACATTGTTTATCGATTTCCAAATCATAGGAATTTGTAATGATGTTTGCTTCTATTCCCTGGGCAACACAAGAATTCAACACAGCTGTTTTGCAACGTTGTGTTGCTGTTTTATGCAATTGTTCGCCACGTTGATTTGAAATGTTGTTTCCGTCTGATCCTGCTACATTCATATTCAAGAATGAAGCCAAATCAAATCCGGCAGTAAAATCTGCATTTAACAAACCAGAAACATCCATGGATATATTACCAGTCGTAGCGGCAGATGCATTTGGTGATGAAACATCAACGATTTTTCTTTTGATTGCATCCAAACTGCTTTTGAGTTGGGAAGAATCATTAGTAGATTTCATTTCCAATTCAGCTTCGGTTTCTTTGAACAAAGAATTAACCTGTTCGGTGGTTAAACCGATATATTTAATCTTTTGAACAACTTCTTGGAAATTTTCAGTTGCAGTAGCCAATGCTTCTTCTGTTTTTTGATAATTTTTCAAATTCTTGGAACAAGAACATCTGCCCTGGTTGTCGTCCAAAACATTACAATAATTATCCATACATGCCAAATATTGTGCCTTGCAATATTCGGTCAATTCTGCGATAGCAGCCAAATTAGATGTTGTTTCTTCGATATCATCATTTGAAACAACCGGTGTGGTCGTAGATGTTGGAACTATGGATGCTGTGGATAAACGGGGTGATGCCGCAGCACGACGCATACCAACACGAGCCTTGTACAGTGGTTCGTTATCGCTACCGCTTAGAGTTTTAATTTGATAATTGTCGGAAGCAGAAGTACGATTACCAGTCATCACGGAACCAGTAGTAGATACCCTGGCTGTAACTGCTTTCTTATCTTGGCTGGAACGAGATTGAACCGTTGGTTGTGTCGCCTTTGCACGTGAAGATGTTTTTACTGTACGGGAAGTAACACCACGGGCCGAAACCTGTTGTGCACTTCTTGGGGAAGATGCGACCACCCTGGATGACGTAGTGCCACGTTGAGATACAGCCGCATTACCAGAAACAGCACGTGAATTAGCACGATTTGTTGTCGCGCGTTGCGTAACATTCTGTTTCTTCTTAGCGGTATTTCCTGTAACCTGGGTTTCTTCTGCTTCAACGGCGTCCATGTCGTCAATCATTTCGTCTGTATATTCAACAATTTCGTCATAATATACAGGTGCAACCTCAGCAAAAGCGGGTAACACAAGCAAACCGGCCAACACAGTAATAAATCTTTTCATGGTAAAATCATCCTTCCTTATCTCTATAATTTTACCATAACACAGCAGTATTTACAAGCGGAAAAAACGAATATTATTCACTAATTTTGAAGTTAGGACGAGTTTTTCTTAAAGTGTTTAACGAATTGTTTTGTATCTTGGAAAAATCATCAGGATTCCATATCTGAAACCCTTTGCCACGGCCAACAAACAGGGCAGTATCTTTTATGTTTGCGTGTTCCAATAAATCAGTTGGTATAACGATGCGCCCAGTTACATCAAATTGCAAAGGACGAGCGTCTGCAAAGACAAGGGCACTGAGATCGTCTAATTCCCCATCGAACATACCCATTTTGTCGGTTGCTTTGGCGATTTCTTCCATGCGGGACATGGATAAACCCTCTATGCAGTTGTGTGTAAATGAACGGTATAACACAACACCCACAAAATTTTCATTGTTCAAAGAAGAACGAAAAGCAGCAGGAACAGAAATACGTCCTTTGGTATCCAAACGATTTTCATAACAAGAAAGAAATAAACCCATTTTTTTGTTCTTTTTTCTTGGTTGTTTTCAGTGTTGCTTTTTGTTCTTCGAATTCGAATTTAGCAAATGTTTTTGTGGTTGTCAATGACAATCTATAGTCCTTTTATGGTATTTTATGGTTTTTGTCCGAAAAACTGCGATTTTTAAAATAAATTTAAAATAAATTCATTTTATGCTTGACGAGCGATTCGTTTTTGTTCTAAGATGTTTGTATAGACAACGGAAGGGGTTAAAAATAACGCGGAAATCTGGATAAAACCAGAAATCCAAACAAAAACAAAAAAACGAAAAAATTTGAAAATAAAATTTGTAAATACATCAGTAAATACAAAAAAATCAAATTTTTTCTTCAACAATATGAAAGGGGGGACCACCACATGCCAAAAAACATAAAAGAAATAATGATTGCTTTGAACAAAGTTTTAACAACAACAGTTTGGGTCAATGCAGATCGTCAAATTGTTTCATTAAGCGATGAATTGCATATTGGCAAAAACAATGCACCTCGTTCTATCGAAGATTTATCCAGATCTTCTTTGATTGGTGCTTATGTTTCTTTGCAAATCAGAACAGACAATTTTGATGTAGCCGCAGAAAGTTTGGACACATCTACTTTGGCTTTGCGCGTGAAAGAAATGGTTTTCGCAGAAGCGAAGAAAATCATGGATTCAGGCGAAAACGCAGATATGTCCGGTAATCGTATGGCCGCATAACAGCAGTTTCCGTGTTTACGGAAGGAAGGGAGTCCCGCCACATTTTTATGTGGCGGTGCTTTTTTTATCGGCTCTGATTTAACAATAATCGAACATCATCAAATTCGGGGTGTTGTTTAAATATTTCAGATATATATGGACAAATTGAAATAATTTTCCTGTGTTGTTCGCGTGCCATAGTTATAATTTGTTTTATCAAAAAAAATTCGACATCGTTGTTTTTATAGTCCGGTTCTATTTCCGCTTCGGATATCATCAGTTTATCTATGCCTATTTTTACAAAAAATATATCACCAACTTTTTTACCTTGGCATATTGCGTATATATGACATCCGTCTGCTGAATATTGAAAGGTAAAATCATTTTGCGACATAAATAAAAAATCCTTTGGTTTTCGTTTTTTCAAACTATACCATTGGATATTTTTATAAACTATAAGATTGATTTCTTGAATTATATCAAATCAAAATTACGGCGGATTATTTTGCCACTTTTGCGCAGGTTCGCAGATTCTTCCGCACTCATTTTAGAACGCAAATTCATCAATACACCGCGTTCACCAACAACACGTGGCAAAGACATAGCCACAGCATTCTTACCAATACCATCAACAATAGATGTTGTTAAAATTCTGCGTTCGTCATTTATGATTGCATGCAACAGGTCTGCGACCGCACCACCAATGCCGTCCCATGTTGCACCGCGACCCTGGATAATTTCGTACGCAGCGTTTTTAACGCGGTGTTCAATTGTTCTGCGTGTGGTTTGGGGCAGTGATATTTTTGATTGTTTGCAAAAATCATCCAATGCAATTCCACCAATACTGACCGAAGACCAATTAACAACCGAAGAATCACCATGTTCGCCCAATACGTAAGAAGTGATTGAACGTGTTGATATGCCTAATTGGTGCGACAATATGATTTTGAAACGGGCTGAATCTAACATAGTGCCTGTACCAATTACACGTGATGCTGGCAGTTTAGATAATTTTTGTGCCAACATAACCATAACATCCAATGGATTTGTGACTATGATAATCTTTACATTTTTTGGATCCACATTATCTATAACGCGTGGGATAATATCTTGGATAACAGCGGTATTTTTATGCAACAAATCCATGCGTGTTTCGCCAGGCTTTTGATTTGCGCCCGCAGCGACGATAACTATATCAGAACCACGAATGGCGCGATAATTGCTGACCGCTGTGATTTTTATATCATAAGAAAATGCAGATGCGTGTCCCAAATCTTCCGCAGCAGCACGCGCACGAATACCATCGCGATCATATAAAACAATTTCATGTGCCAACCCCGTATTTTTCACAGCAGTTGCCACAGCAGACCCGACCGAACCGACACCAATAATTGCAATTTTCATCCTTTTCCCCCTGAATTATGTTGAAATAATTATACCACAAAAAGTATTTGATAAAAACATTTATATTTTGCTAATATTCCCACGGTATAAATCAGGGGTATAAAATCTATGAAAAAAATTTTATGTTTTGGCGATGTTAATGACAAATACAAAAATGCAATTGAAAAAGCTATGCAACAAAATGCAGATATTATCGGTTGGGAACATGCCCCAGATAGTGATGAATTGCCAGACGCAAAAGACACAGAATTTATTTTAATGAAATGTGATATTCATTCTGATGATTTTTTGCGACATGTTATTGCAATTAACAAAAAATTAAATGGCGGAAATAAATTTTATTTAACTCATTGCACAGTGTTCTTTAATAAAACTGGTGAACGCCCCCCATTTATTTTAACAGATGCGGCATGTATCCCAATGCCTGATGAAAATTTGTTAAATCATATTGTGCAAAACGCGGTAAATTTATTTGGAAAAATATTTGATAGTGCACGTCATCCGTTTATATCTTTGATATCTGCTGGGGGCGATACAAATACTAAATTATCACCAACTTTGTATGCGTGGTACAATGCGCACCGCGATGAATTTCCACAAGATACCATGCGGTTGGAACAATTGGATGTTGCGTTGGACTCCGATATTCGTGTTGAAAAACATCTGACCGGTGAAATCGCAGATATAATTGTTGTTGATAATATCAATACGGGAAACGCGATATTTAAATCTTTGTCTGTGTTAAGTGGAACATGGGTTGCAGAATGTTTTTTAATGGGTGGCAAACAAACCATTATATTAAATTCACGTGGTGTAACCGAAAACGCTTTGACGCAAAATATTTTATTGGCATGTAAAAAATAAAAATCGCCCAAACGGGCGATTTTTTTAATGTTGTGATAATTTTGAAATCAAATCTTTGATTGTGTCGACATAATTATTTATATCCAACGTGTCCGGTAATTTTGATGCATCGTAATTATTCACACGATATTTAACCTCGATTTTATTTTGTTCTAAATTTTTAGTAGAAACAATTAAACGAATTGGTGCAGCGATTAAATCTGCATCTGCAAATTTTTCACCCGCCCGATTGTCGCGTGTATCAATTAAAACCTCAATTCCGGCGTGTTTCAAATCTGTATAGATTTTTTCAGCCAATTCAAAAGTTTTGTTTTCTTTGTCCACCAATCCGATTACTTCCACTGCAAAAGGCGCGGTTTCCATATTCCAGACCGGGCCGTTGTCATCTGCACTTTCTTCGATAATCGCCGCCATAGTGCGCCCAACACCGATGCCATAGCAACCCATAATCGGCGTCTTTTCAGACCCGTCTGCAGCAGTATAAGTCATATTCATTGATTCTGTATATTTTTTACCCAACTGGAAAATATTTCCGATTTCAATACCGCGAACTTTGTTTAGTTGTTTGCCACATTTTGGACAGACGGTTGAATCTGTGTCTTCTAATTCCTTGTTCGCGCGAAAACCACAATCACAAATATAAAGTGTATCTTCGCCCATTTCGCTTATCAGTTGAAATTCGTGTGCAACTTTGCCACCCATATCTCCAGTTGACGACATAACGTCCACGAAATTTTTCAAACCACAGCGTCTGAATATACGATAATACGCATCAAAACAACGTTGATAATATTGTTCCAAATCTTCCTGGGTTTCATGGAAAGAATAACCATCTTTCATAATAAATTCACGTGTTCTGATTAACCCAGCACGCACACGCAATTCATCACGGAATTTAGTTTGAATTTGATATAACATAAACGGCAATTGGCGATACGAAGTTATCACAGAACGCGCGTAATCCGTCACAACCTCTTCATGGGTTGGACATATAACGTAATCTGTGCCTCCTTGACCTTTGAATTTAGCCAACACAGACATCGCATCATAACGTCCAGTTTCTTGCCATAAATCAGCGGTGCAAACCACAGGCATTAAAATTTCCTGGCCGTCAATGGCGTTCATTTCATCGCGAATAATATTTTCGATTTTGTGAACAACCGACCAACCCAGCGGGGTTAATGTATATCCACCCTGGAACGTTTGATAGATATATCCACCCTTGACCGCGATTTTATGTCCACGCGTAGTTGCACCCGCAACATCACCGTATAAACGGTTTACGCATAATTGTTCTATTTTCATTTCTTGACTCTTTATCTTTAATATGATTTTGCAATAAAGACATAGGATGAATCTTGTCTATCCAGACAACGACGACTGATTTTATATTTTTCAATCAATTTATCAAATTCATCATTTGTTGTTAAATCATATTTGATACGGAAAAATCCAATTTTGCCAGATTCCAATGCTGATTCTAATTCTTGTAAACTGGATATTTCTGTAATCATATTTTTATTTCTTTGTTTAACAGATTCAAACATATCGTGTTGAATTTGTGTCAATGTATCTTTTACAGAATCCACAAATGTTGAAACAGGTAAAGTTGTTTTTGATGATTTACCCAAATCTCTGCGGGTGACGGTTAATGTGCCGTCCGTCATTTCGCGTTCACCAATTTCAACACGTAATGGGACGCCGCGTTTAATCCATTTCCACATTTTATCAGGACTGCGCATATCGGAATCATCAACCAATACACGTACATCAATATTTTTCAATTGTTCCGCAATTTGATTTGCAAATTCATTTAATTGTTTCACATTTTCATCACGTGTGATTGGAATAATAACAACCTGATAAGGTGCAACCATTGGTGGTAATACCAAACCATCATCATCGGAATGGACCATGAACAAACCACCCATCATACGAGTTGATGTTCCCCAACTGGTTGTCCAACCATATGTTAATTTACCATCGGTTCCCAAATATTGAATACCGAAAGATTTTGCAAAATGTTGTCCCAAATCATGAGATGTTCCCGCCTGTAAGGCCTTACCATCTTGCATGATTTGTTCGACAGTATATGTGTGATCTGCACCTGCAAATCTTTCTTCTGGTGTTTTTTCCCCGGCAATACATGGTATAGCCAAAACATTTTTCATATATTCTTCATACATATCTAACATTTTGCGTGCATCTTCATTTGCTTCTTCGTGTGTGGCAAATACGTTATGACCTTCTTGCCAGTTGAATTCAGAAGTTCTTAAAAACAATCTTGGGCGCATTTCCCATCTCATAACATTTACCCATTGATTTAATTTCAAAGGTAAATCACGATATGATTGAACCCAACGGGACATTGCTTCGCCAATAATTGTTTCAGATGTTGGACGAATAATATATGGTTCGGTCAATTTTGCTTCTGGGTCTGGTTGCAAAACGCCGTCTATCATTTTTAAACGATAATGAGTAACCACTGCGGCTTCTTTTGCAAAACCTGCAACATGTTCTGCTTCTTTGTTAAAGAAATCAATAGGTATCAACAATGGAAAATTTGCATTTAATACGCCACTGGCTTTTATGCGTTTATCCATTTGATCGCGCATCAATTCCCAAATTGCCCAACCATAAGGTTTAATTGTCATGCAACCACGAACAGGTGCGTTTTCCGCCAAATCAGCCGCTGTAATCAAATTTTGATACCATTCACTAAAATTTTCTTGTCTTGTTGGTGTAATCGCTGTTTTCATTTTTTTATACTCTTTATTTATTCTTTTAATTATTTATTTTTCATATATTCACTTGAAATTATTTCGTGCAGTTTTTCTGCAATTTGTTTTCTGTCCATACCCGATAAATCGGGCGCGGGCAATACTTCGATTTCTACCAAGAAACCACCCAATACCATAATATGAAAAACCTGCATAAATGCACTGCGTTCAATTTTACAAAAAGGGCCACAATCCATTTTTTTGTTATCAAAATATGCAAAATGATTTGCCATATCTTCATCACTAATTTTTGTTCCGTCTCTTAAGCGATAATGTATCACCACAGGTTGAACGGTTATACCAGTTTTTTCAACGACATCAAATAATGAACTTTTGAATTGTTTTACATATGCACCGTTTGTGGATGTTCCCTCTGGAAAAATAAACATAGGATAATCAACGCGATTTAATTCACTTTGAACTGCATCCAATGCATCCAATGCGTGTGATGGACAGCGGTCGATAAATATAACCCCAAATTTTTTTGCAATCCAACCAACCAAAGGCCATGTTGATATTTCTTTTTTCCCAAAGAAAGATCCGCCAAATGCCACCGGCATAGTTGTCAATTCAAATATAGATATATGATTGCATACGCAAAGCAGGGGACGTTTAGATGTCAATTTACCTTTGACTTTGAAACGAACACCCGTGATAAAATTAAATTGACGCATGAAAAATTGCATATATTTAACAGAAAAGCGCCCGCGTGGTATAAAGCATAAAATCAACGCGTTCACCAATACCAAAACCCAGGCAAACATAAACCAAATCCAAGCCCAAGTGGTGTTAAAAATATTTTGTTTGCGTATTTTCATTAGTTTTCAGTTTCTTCTTTATCTTTGTCAATGTATTCGACATCATCGGCATCTTCTTGCATAAACAATTCAGCAAAAGAACGAATTAATTTTGCGGTGCCGGTAAATGGTGACATAACGATTTTTGCCAGCATATGCAAAGGTCCTTCTTTGATATCAAAATCATCAAATGTGTTTTCAGAACCTGTGAAATGTTTTTGGAATGTTTTATCAACATTTTTAGTTTGAACCAAAACAAACACATCATATGTTCCAAAACCTTTATCAATAAATACCCCGCGACCAAATTTTGCACCCAGACGCAAATAACCTTTGATCAAAGGTGTCATTTGTTTTTTTGCTTCTGCTTCGTCAACAAAGGCACGTGGTAAAATATTCATTTGGGTCATTTCTGGATTGATAGAAGGATCCAAATTTTCCTTCATCACAGTTGCACGCAAATGATATGGTGCCAAACAATTGTAATATAAATATGACAATGCCTGGGCAGATTGAGCAGGATTTGTTCCAACGAAAGAAGGAACACCAAACAACAAAACGATTTTGCGTTTCACAATATATTCACACAGACCCGCCCACAATAAACGGATAACCAAACCGTTTTCACGATAATCTTTGCTGACACAGGCACGGGACATTTCTGCAATATTACCACGTACTTTTTTAATTTTTGATAAATTAAATTCGTTTTCTGTGTAAAAACCATCCATTTTTTCAGCGGCATCACGATCAATTATACGATATGCACCAACGATTTTATTTTCATGAAATACAGCCATATAATCGGCATATGTATCATATGCATCATATTCTTCGCCAAGGTTCTTTTGTTCTTCGGTTGCAGATGCGTTTTCTTCAATACAAAAAACTTCGTAACGCAGTTGGCGAACCTGTTTGCGTTCTTCCTTGGTTCTGGTTAAACGGACTTCGTAATCACGAACTTTGATAGCCATAAATATATCCTTTATAATAACATAAGGTGAATATTACCAAAGAAAATAAGCATAAGCAATTATTTTATTTATAGGAATTTTTTGTCAAAAATATTATTTCAATTTATCAGCTAATTCTGCGATTGCCAATGCATACCAAGATGAATTATTCCATTTTTTGATTCTGTAAAAATTTGGGTATGTTAAATATGCATGAATTACAGGGGATGGTGCAACGTCATAGTCAACTTCTGCCTGAAATTGTGCCTGTTGTTGCAAATCATGTTTGGCGATTGTTTTTGTATCTGCAACCAAACCTGCTGTCATTTCTGATTGTGGAATTGGTGAACCATCAGGATTTGTAATGCCATATTGTGCCCATTCATTTAAACTTTTTTTCGTGGAACCATCTAATAAACTGCGATCAAAATCAGCGGGTAAAATAACTTTGCGGACTATTTTTTCATCTTTGTTCCAACCCAATTTATTCAAATAATTTGCAGCACTGTACATTGCATCGCCGATACTGTTTATAATGTCAACTTTGCCGTCGGCATTACCGTCAATTCCATACATAGACAATGTTGTTGGGATAAATTGAAAATGTCCCATTGCGCCAGCCCAACTGCCACGGATGCTTTTGATTTTTAATTTGTTTTTATCAGCAATTTTCATCAAAGCCAATAATTGTTTAGAAAAGAATTCTTCACGTCTGCCTTCGTAAATCAAGGTCAAGAAAGAATCTGTTAATTGGTATTTTGATTTTACTTTGCCGTAATTAGATTCCAATCCCCAGAAAGCCAAAATAACATTTTTTGGAACACCAAATTTCTTTTCAACTACGTTCAACATAGTTGGGTATTCGTGTGCTTTCTTTTTGCCCTGTAAAACTCTTTCGTTGCTGACCGTGCGTTGTAAATATTCGTCCAAAGTTAATGTAAATTCAGATTGGTTTTTATCTGATTTTACGATGCCTGGAATAAAGGAAGGATTTTTTAATGTATCATCAATCACAGAAATGGAAATTCTGTCGTTGATGGCTTTATTGCGAATATCGTTTAAAATGCTGTCCCAACGTTCTAAATCAAAAACACCGCGTTCAGCAAACGCATTGTGCGATATAATGCCAATGCACAGAAATATCCCGAAAAAACGAGCCAATTTAAATTTCATGTCGTTAACTTATTAAAAAGAATATTTCAACCCAACATACACACCAAATGAACGCCAGGTTGCTTCTTTTAATGATTCTGATACGTGTTCTGTATATGCGGGTTGTTCTTCAATAATGAAATTACCCGGATTGTCTTCATCTTCTACGTAAATTGTTGTTGCAGCTACATACAATTCCCCAGGTATTTTACCCACATGGAAATAATTGGTATCTGCACGAATTGACAAAGCCATATGGTCTGAGATTTGATATGAATATTCCATTTCAGCAGAATAAGCAAATGAACCATTGTCGCCTTCATCCAAGAAAGATGGATTTTGTTGCCAATCATCACGATTTGGCCATGTTCCTTCTGACGAATATTTTGGCATGCTGACTTGGAAATAGAAACGCAATTTATCTGCCAATGTCATTTGTTTTTCCAATTCCAATCCCAGATAAAATCCAGACCATGTTGTGTTATAGATATGTGTTGTGCCATCAACTTTAATCATGCC
>JAKSTB010000011.1 GCA_024402815.1 Alphaproteobacteria bacterium
CGCGACCAATCGTTTTCTGGAACATTATCAATACGCGACCAATCGTATGGATTTGCAATTGTATCTGAATCTGCATAGGTCAAAATTTTATTCATAGTTTCGATAACATTAACTGGTGAATCGCCGATTGTTGTTTCTTCGGATGTCATAGTAGAATCAGCGCGCAAATACGCAGCGGTCGCCACATCTGATATTTCTGCACGCGTTGGGAATTGAGAATGAACCATCGAAGACAACATTTGTGTTGCCATAATCACAGGGCGATTTAATTTTCTGCATTCACGAATAATATGACGAGAAACCGCCGGTACCTGTTCAAAAGGTAATTCGACCGCCAAATCACCACGCGCAATCATTATACCATCCGCCGCAGTTGCGATATCTGTTATTCTGCGAACCGCGTTTGGCCGTTCTATTTTTGCAACTATCTTGATAGGATGAGATGTGCGTTGTGTTATAAAATCACGCACAGATGAAATATCTTCCGCCCTTTGTACAAAAGAAACAGCGACAAAATCAGGTTTTTTAGTAATCGCATATTCCAAATCTGCTTTGTCTTTTTCGGTTAAAATATCTGTATCTATATCTGTGTCTGGCAGATTAAATCCGCGTCTGGACCAAATTTCATCACCATGAATAACAGTGGTTTCAATTTTATCATCAAACACTGCATCAACACGTAATTCTATTTTGCCATCATTTAATAAAATTCTGTCCCCGACTGATAAAGAGCGCATAACATCTATATCTGGCAATTGAACCCTGTTTGAATCGCCAGGTGTTTCATCAGAATCCAATATAAATTTTTGACCAACCTTTAATGGATAATGGTCTTCTGTTTTAAAATCGCCAATTCTGTGTTTTGGGCCTTGGATATCTATCATAACCGCCACAGGTTTACCAACCTTTTCAGATATAGAACGTATCATATCTATCTTGGCACCTTGAACATCGCCTGTATCATGGCTGAAATTCAAACGACAAACACTGACCCCTGCTTGAATCATGTGCGTCAGGGTTGCTTTGTCTTCACATTTTGGACCTATGGATGCGGTCATCTTGGTAAATCTGGTCATGTTTGTCCCCTTCTACATAAATTATAAAAATATTTGATTTTTACGATTATTAATATATCATATATTACACGGAAAAAACAAGAGGAAGGTTCATGAAAAACGCAAATCATGGTGCAATAGATAACGCTCAATTAACCAGCATTATCGAACGTATTGAAAAATTAAACGAAGATGCAGCCGCAATTGCCGCCGACATCAAAGAAGTTTATAACGAAGCAAAATCTGCAGGTTATGATCCAAAATACATTCGTCAAATGATACGTTTAAGAAAATTGGATCCTGATGAATTGGACGAAGCAGATGAATTAACAAAAATGTATCGTGACGCATTGGGTTTATAAATGAAAAAATTCACACGACGCATAGAAGATTTTACATGTGAACATTGTGGGGCTGTGGTTTCGGGTGATGGATATACGAACCATTGCCCCAAATGTTTATATTCTAAACATGTTGATAATAATCCGGGCGACCGCGAATCAAATTGTGGTGGTATGATGCGCCCAATTGGTGTTGAAATCAAACAAGATACCTATATCATCATACACAAATGTGAAAAGTGTGGCAAAGAAATCCGCCAACACGCATCCCCAGATGACGATATAAACACAATTATTGCGGTATCTGTTCACAAAGATTGATTTTTATTTCTTCATAGATGCTGCAATAAACGCATTGAATATTGGGTGTCCATCAAATGGATTGCTTTGAAATTCAGGATGGAATTGGCTCGCTATGAAAAATTTATGTGATGGTATTTCTATCATCTCTGGCAATTTTCCATCTGGCGATATACCCGATATAATCATACCGTTTTTTTCCAACATATCTTTGTATTTTATGTCTACTTCGTATCTGTGGCGATGACGTTCAGATATATTTGTTTTACCATAAACGCGTTCTGCCAATGTATTTGGCAATATATTGCATGGATATACCCCCAAACGCAAAGTTCCACCCATATTGCCTGTATCACAATCAGACATAATGTTTATCACAGGCGTACATTTATCTGAAAATTCTGTGGAATTAGCATCTTTGACACCAACGACATTACGCATAAATTCTATGACCGCAACTTGCATACCCAAACATATTCCCATGAATGGAATATTATATTCACGGGCATATCCGGCCGCTGCGATTTTACCCTCTACCCCGCGATTACCAAAACCACCAGGTATCAAAATACCATCAACATCTTTGCAATCTGTACTCGAAAAATGTTCAGCATTTATCTTTTTAATTTTAACATGCACATTGTTTTGAATACCTGCATGGAATAATGCTTCGTTTAAAGATTTATAAGCATCAGGCACATCAAAATATTTGCCAACCATACCGATTGTGCAAGTTGGTAAATCTGCATCTAAATATTTTTCAATTTTTTGAAATTTAGACACGTCCCCATCTGGTGGTGTTATTCCAAAATGTTCCATCATAATATCAAACACATTTTGTGCATCATATACCAATGGGATTTTATAAATATTATCAACATTCATGCTGGTAATCACATTCTTTGCGGGCAAATTACAGAACATACCAATTTTTGCGCGTTCTTCATCAGTCAACATACGTGGTGAACGCACGAATAAAATGTCCGCTTGGATACCATTTTCCAATAAACTGCGCACAGACATTTGAGTTGGCTTTGTTTTTAATTCACCACTTTGTTCCAAAAATGGTGCCAAAGTTAAATGTGAAAACATAACATTTTTACGACCGATATCATTAGCAAATTGACGTATAGATTCTAAAAATACTTTACCTTCAATATCGCCGACCGTTCCACCAATTTCACAAATAACAAAATCTGTGTTTGTTGGGCGACCTATGTATTCTTTGATTTTATTTGTGACATGCGGAATCATTTGAACCGTTGCACCCAAATAATCGCCATGACGTTCGGCATTTAACACATCCCAATAAATGCGCCCCCCAGATACAGAATCATTTCGGGTCAATTTAACACCCAAAAATCTTTCATAATATCCCAAATCTAAATCGGTTTCAAAACCGTCATTTGTAACATATACTTCACCATGCTGTAATGGCGACATAGTGCCAGGATCTACATTTAAATATGGATCGAATTTACGAACATGAACAGAAAATCCATGCGATTGAAGAAGGGCGCCCAACGATGCCGCTGAAACGCCCTTACCTAAACTTGAAACTACCCCACCGGTAACAAAAATATATCTGGACATAAGTTTTTCTCCTTATGTACATATATAATAAAAAATTATAGGTTGCCATGCAACAAAATAAAAAACTATAATTGCAATATGAAAGAAATCCTGGATAATCAGTATAAAAATTTATTTTTGTGGACACCATTTTTAGTTGCCTTTGGTGCAGGTTTATATTTTTCATTAGATTCGGAACCCGTATTTCAGTTTCCAATTTTAATAACATTGTTATTAACGGCTTTGATATTCAAAACTAAAAATGTTGTTATTCGTGCATTTGCACTGTTTTTCTTTGGATTCTTTTATTCTATGTCTTTTACGCATATTTTGAACACACCTCAAATACAAAACCCTTTTGGCGAAGTCAAAATTTCCGGCACTGTAATGGACATAGATTTTTCAGATGAAAAAGACCATATAATTTTGAATATCCCTATGAATCAAATCAATGATAAATATGATTCAAATAAAAATGTGAATATTCGCGTCTCGATTTCAAATCCAGATAATGCGATAAATATAAACGATACTATTTCTGGGACCGCCATGATATTCAAACCGTCACCTAAATCAGCACCAGAATCTTTTGATTTTGCACGTTGGGCATATTTCAAGAACATATCAGGAACCGGATTTTTCAAAGATTATAAAATCATAAATTCATCAAATACAAATAATCTGCGAACATATATTCATCATCAATCAGATTCAAATTTAACTGACAGTTTGATACTGGGATATAAAAAATCAATTCCAACAACGGAAAGAAAAATATGGCAATCTGTTGGTTTGGGACACGTTTGGTCAATCAGTGGTTTTCATATGACACTGATTAGTGGATGGCTGTTTGCACTGTTTTATTTTTTATTCCGTTTAATCGCACCTATATCAAAACGCATGCCCGCCAGATATCCAGCTCTGTTTTGTGCTTGGTTGGGTTTGTTGGGATATTTAATTATATCTGGAATAAATGTTGCAACCATACGTGCGTTTTTCATGACGACATTTATCTTTATAGCTTTTATCTTGGGGCGCGGAATTTTATCCCTGCGTAATGCAGCAATAGTATTTTTAATAATATTCCTGATAAATCCATTTTTTGTTATGAGTGCGGGTTTTCAATTGTCGTTCGCCGCGGTATTTGGATTGTTGTGGATGTTTCAAAATCATACCTATGTCAAACGTGATTTTTGGCATAAAATAAAACACGTTTTATATATCGCAACAATTACAACAATAACCGCAACGGTATTTACCCTGCCTTTCACAATTACACATTTTGGCTTTATACCGCTGTACAGTATTATTGGAAATTTAATTATATTACCAATATTTTCTGTAATGATTATGCCGATTGTTATGATTGGAACTGTGTTGGCTTTGTTTGATATTCATTTCCTATTAAATTTTGCAGACCATATTTATCGATTTGCATTACACATTGCAGAACACATAACAAAATTACCTTATGCAAATATAAATATGCCAAATATTTCAAATACAGTTTTAATTCTGTGCATTATATCAATACTGTGCCTGATTTTGATTGTGGCATTTGATTCTGGGAACTTTATCAAAAGAAATTTAAATCGCGTGTGTGCTGGCACTGTCTTTGGTGTGGCAATTATTATCTTTGCGTGTTCAAATCGCCCACTTGTTTATTCCAGCGAAGATCATCAATTGATAGGTTTTGTTACAAATGGCGAATTACAGTTCAATAAATCGCGTTCTGCACAACATTATTTCGCTTTCAATACATGGCGACAAATAAATAATGAACATCCACAAGATAAAAACAAAAGATATAAATGTAATCACGGATTATGTATGTATAAAACAGATAAATGGCAATTGGCATACATGCAAAATTTCACCGCGCTTTTAGATAATTTTGATAAAATATGTGATGATAAATCTGTGAATTACATAATAACAGTGTTTGATGTAGATGCACCAAATTGTCATGAAAAAATTTTAACAAATGGAATTTTGATTTATCCGTCTGGCAAAACAGTTACTTTTTCAAATCTCCGTCCGTGGCATATGAAGCCCTGACAAAATACAAACCAGATGCAGGTGCATTGACACCAGCCGCGCCACGTTTTTTCTGGGCAAAGATTTCATCTATGTCATATGGTTTACCCAAACCGATTTCAACCAAAGTTCCAACCATATTGCGAACCTGGTGATGTAAAAAAGAACGCGCAGAAAATTCAAAAATGATTTTTTCGCCGTCTTGGGTAACTGTTGCTGTGTCCAAAGTTTTTATTGGACTTTTGGCCTGACATTGTGCGGCACGAAAAGATGTAAAATCATGTTTCCCAATCAATTTTTCTGCCGACTGTTGCATTTTTTCAACATCTAATTTTTGTGGCACCCACCACACGCGATTTTTATCCAACACCACAGGTGCAGAACGATTTAACACGACATATTTATAATAACGTTTCACACAATTAAACCGTGAATGAAAATCATCCGCCACGCGTTCACAATCCAAAACAGATACAGGTTTACCAACCAAATAAAAATTGACTGCACGCATAACGGTGTCATTTTCCCAATCTTTATCTAAATCAAAATGTGCAGTCATACAAATTGCATGCACACCGGCATCTGTGCGTCCCGCCGACACTACATCTGTTTTTTCGCCGCAAAATTTATAGATTGCGTCTTGGACAACAGACTGCACCGACGGGCCGTCTTGGTTTTCCTGCCAGCCGATTAAATTCGTTCCATCGTATTCAAGATTTATTTTGAAACGTGGCATAGGCCTTTTATTCCCCATATTTTATTTCTGCGCCATGCAGGCCGTTTACAAAACTTTTCCAATCCATAATATTTTTGCCCGCAGGTTGTAATTTAACTATCTTCAATTCGCCGTTTTCAATTTTTGTTTCCAAAATTTTCACATCCACGCCATTTATCTTGGTTCGCCCCCCCGACAGCGCGCGAATTTGATTATGAATTTGTTGTGGAGAATTGGTCCAATCTATTATTTCATCCGCACCAGTAAATTTACGCGTATAAATCGCATCACCCTGTTGTTTAATTGGCAGGTATTTACCCGGATTATTTATATATTCATTTAACATTTTAATTGCGACATTCGATACATTTTTTTCAACATCGCTACAGGTATCATTTTCACCAATTAAAATATTTTCACGCATTAAAACATCACCCGTATCCAAATCGGCATTCATTTCCATTAAACAAACATCCGTATTTCTGTCCCCGTTTAATATAGCCGTTTTGATTGGTGATGGGCCACGATATTTTGGCAAAGTTGAAGGGTGAACATTTATACATTTTGCAGTATTCAAAACATTATCACGCAATATCACACCATATGAAATAACAATTATGAAATCAGGTTTATCTGTTAAATTATCAAAATCTTTAATAGATGTGAACACAGGTAAATTTTTTTCCATAGCCCACGCATGCACAGGTGAAGGTGTTAAAATATGTTTGCGACCCTTTGATTTTGGGGCACGAGTAAAGACCGCGATAATATCGTTTTTATTTGATAAATCATCAAATACAGGAACAACGAAATCATTAGTCCCCATTAAAACCAATTTCATATTTAATGTCTCCGATTAACTTTGCGCATTAACATTTCACGTTTTACCCCAGTCAAATAATCTATGAATAAAACACCGTCCAAATGGTCTGTTTCGTGTTGCACAATACGCGCCAAGTTTTTTTCCATGTGCATTTGATTTTGTTTGCCGTTTTCATCCAACCATTTTACATCCACAGATTCCGGACGGGCCACATTTGAATAAACAGGCATATTATCAGCGCCCAAAACGGACAAGCATCCTTCCTCCATAACACAGGTTTTATCACTTCTGGAAATGATTTCAGGATTTATCATGCGATAAATTTGATGTGTATCAGGATCCATCAGCACCAGAAATCTTTGAGTAATACCAACCTGGGGGGCGGCCAAACCAACCCCATTTTGATCGGACATCATTTGAACCATTTCGTCCATTATTTTCAACAATTCTGGCGTAATATTCGCCACAGGTTCGCATTTTTGTCTTAAAATCAAATCACCACAAAGTTTCATTTGCAACATTTATAAAACCTTTTATAATCTTAACGTAAGGATTGTAGCAAAGGATTTTCAAATGACAACTTATATTTTAATGCTTTTAGTCATTATCGTTTTTTTATTGTTGGTGGTGATTTTCAAAAAACCGCATGTTGATATATCTGTATTACGTGAAGACAATGCCAGATTGCGCGAAAGATTGGCGGAAAGATTGGGAACTTTGGCCCAAAACGCAAATGAATTAAAAACTATCAGTGCCGACATAGCCAATTTCAAAGATATATTGATGGGGAATAAACAGGCCCGCGGTTCTTTTGGTGAACGTCAATTGGAAGATTTAGTCGCGGACATAATGGCACCAGAAACATATGCATTTCAATGTAAATTGTCCACAGGCGTTCGCCCTGATTGTGTAATCAGATTGCCATATCCACCGGGCGATATGGTCATAGACAGCAAATTCCCATTGGAAAGTTATAATCGTATTGTAAATGATAAAAACAACCAATTATATCGCAAACAATTTGAATTGGATGTTCGCAAACACATAGATGACATAGCAGACAAATATATCATTTCTGGCGAAACCGCAGAATCAGCCATGATGTTTATCGCTTCGGAATCTATATTTGATGAATTAAATCGCGAATTTCCAGGCACAGTTGAATATGCTGCGCGTAAAAAGGTATTTATTGTATCGCCTGCAACTTTATGGGCGACATTAAATACAATTCGTGCAGTATTATCAGACATAAAAATTAAACGCGTTGCGAATCAAATAAAACAGGAATTGGATACATTATTGGAAGATTTATCGCGTTTAAATGACCGCACAATAAATCTGCAAAAACATTTCACAAATGTAACGGAAGATTTAGACCAGGTTCAAATATCAATCAGAAAAATCACCCCACGGGCAGAAAAAATTCGCAATATGGATTTCGGGGAAGATTGAAAATTCATAAGAAAACACCGGCGTTTGCCGGTGTTTTCTTAATTTTTTCGCATGCCTGTTTTGGAATCTATCCAAATTTGTTCTTTCGCAATATTCATAATTGGTAAATCAGATTTGCTGTCCGAATAAGAACGAATTACATTTGGAATATATTTGTTTTCTTTTGCCCAATTATCCAACGCAACGACTTTGTTTGGCCCCCAACACAAAAAATCATAATTCCATGGTTTTTCTTTGTTTTGTTTAGATGTTATAACCGCATCAAATTTCATGTCCGCCACTAAATACGGAATTAAATAATCAGGTCCCGCAGAAATCAAAACAACCTTGTTACCCTGTCTGTGTTCTTTGGCAACCTGCTCTTTTGCCCAACCAAATCTTAAATTTTTATGGTGTTTAATAAATTGTGTGGTTAATTCTTTAACATGTTTTGATTTGATAAAAAACCTGATTGCACGGCGCCACCATATTCCATTTGGATTCAACATACGCGCAACATAACCGATACCTATTACAGGCAAATACAACCATGCAGATAAACTGTGTTTAAAACAATATTTACCAAATTCAAAACAAGAATCACTGGCGGACAGTGTTCCATCAAAATCAAAAACTACTACATCTACTTTCTGTAACATTTATTTATTGTTTGTTTTAACGTTATCTTGAACAGAATTTTCAAATGTCTGTTTTGCATTTGCATATTCTTGTTTAATACTGCACGACAAACTTTCAATTATTTCTGTATTTTTTGTGAAATCTTGCATCAATTTGCGATTATTCATCGTTTTGAAAAATTCAGTTTTCAATAATTGACGTTCCGAATATTTATCGTTTAAATACAGCATCAAATCATTAAACCATCTGTAATCACGGCGTATCATTGTCATTTGTTCGTTTTCAGCAGAACAAGATTCCCCATCTTCGTTATATTCACCAACCCAATCTGTTGAATTTTCAAAACCCATATTAACATTTTCGTATTTAACAGAATTTAACATGAATTTTAATAATTTTGCATCACGAACATTGACCCGCACATATTTATCCACCGCCTGTTTTAACATTTCTTTGTTGGCACGGCGATAATCAGTGTATGTGTCTGACAAAACGTCCCTGAAAGATTTGGAAAGCGACGGAATTTGTAGGTGAACATTATTGGAATTTTCTTGTTTGTGCACACCAACCGCAACCGTGGCCACATTGGTTTTAACTTCCTTGTTTTCAGTCAAAGTTTGTGTCTGTTCTTGCATCATATTTTTTCTGTCCCTGACCCAGATAAAAATACCATATTTTATCTGTTTGTCAAACGCATTAAAAATTTACGGAATCTTTCCATAACAAAGAACAAAGCAGGTGTTAATGTAAACGTCCATATCAATGATGCAATCATTCCCCCTATCATGACGGCCCCCATTGCGACCTTCATACCATCATTTGACCATAATTGAGGTATCATACCCGCCACAACCGCGATAGTTGTCATCCAAATCATACGTTTTTTATCCATCAATTCAGTCCATAATGCCTTTTTCGCATCTTCGCCTTTTTGCACGCGGACCACAGTTGGTTCCAATACCAAAATGTTATTATTCACCACCAAACCAACCAACATAATGAATGCCAACATGGCACCAACATTCATAGATGCACCAGACAAGAATAATACTATGAATACGCCTGCAAAACTGGTTATGATAGATGTCGCAATCGTGAAAGGCTGAGCCACAGAATTCATAATCGCCGCCAACAACATAAATGTTAATATAGTCGCCAATAAAAACGCCTGACCTATTTCACCTGTGGTTTCATCTTGAATTTCAGACATACCTGCAAAAGATGCACTGTATCCCGGTTTCCAATCTATTGTATCCAAATATTGTTGTATTTCTTGTTGCACAGGTCCAACCGTAGATTTACCAATATTTATATCAATTTCTGTGATTCTGTTTTTGTTTATACGATAAATATCAGATGTCGCAGGTTTTGTTTCCAATATTCCCAACTGGGACAGTGCAACCATACCCTTTTGTGTGTCCACATAAACATTGTCAAACATAGATTTAGTTTTGAAATTTTTATCAAATTCCAAAATGATTGGATATTCATCACCCTTTTCTTTGTATTTATATGTGTCGTTTCCAAACAATGCCGTTCTTAATACAGTTCCCGCAGTTGTATTTTTAACACCCCAGAAATTCATTTTTTCATTATCCGGTATAAAACGAATTTCATTTGTGGGTGTTTGTTGTGCCAAAACCGCACTTTGAACTTCTTCTATTTGATTAACAGCATCTATAATCTGGGTTGCATATTGATTACGAATTGCATCATCTTCGCCATACACATTTAATTGCATATCCGAAGAAAAGCCAGATCCACTGATGCGTTCCCCTGCACGTATTTGAATTTCTGTATCGTTTATATCTGCCAAAGTCGGCAATATTTTTTGTGCCAATTTTTTATCAGATATACCACGTTTATTTACATCAACCAATGTTACTTTGACTGTAATATTTTGCAATCCGCGTTCCCCGATTTTAGTCGTTGTAGATTCAACCTCTGGGAATTGTTTCAACCGTTCTTCGATTTGTTTTGCCACAGATTCAGATTTTGAATACACACTGCCCATTGGGGTACGTGCAGTAATTGTTATTTCATTTGCATCAGTTGTTGGCGAAAATTCGTTTCCAACAAAACCTAATAATTGGGCAGATATAATCAATATGCCTATTGCCCCTATAATAACCACCCATGGATGACGTGATTGATATTCATACCATGTATGCAGACGTGTAGAATTATTATGTGCCTTTAATTCTTTTGCATTTGCCTGTTTCTTATTTGGCAATTTTAACAATTTTGCAATCATCATAGGCGTCAGGGTAAATGAAAACAGCAAAGACAATAATGTTAAATACACAACAGTCATCCCAAACTGCAACATGAATTGCCCCGAAATTCCACCCATAAATGCCAAAGGTAAAAACACCACAACATTTGTTCCAACCCCCGCCAACACAGGAACCGCAACTTTGCGTGTTCCGTCTTCTGCAGCTTGTTCTGGGGTTTTGCCTGCACGCAATTCTGTTAACGCAGATTCAATCAAAATAATTGCGTTTGATACCAATGTCCCCAGCGCCGTTGCATATGCCAACAAAGTCATTGTGTTAATTGTAAATTCCGACCAATTCATCAAGAAAAATCCAGACAACAAAGATGCAGGAATTACAACCCCTGCGATAATTGTTGAACGCCAATTTCTTGTAAATGCCAACAATACAATAACCGTAAATATAATACCCAAAATAATTGCATAGATTGTGTTGGCCGTATCTTCAGATACTTTGGTCGAAGAATCTGTCACGATTTCCATAGACGCATTTGGAAAATGAGATTTTAAATCTTGTTCTAATTCAGGCATCTTTTTACGCAAAGCATTTGAAATTTTGATTGCGTTACCGTCTGATGCTTTGACCACAGACAATACAACAACATCTTTGCCATTATGACGAGCGCCATTTTCTATATCACGCGCCGCATCAGTTACAGATGCCACGTCTGATAATTTAAAATTACTGCCCTCTACGGTTGTAATCTCCAGATTTGCGATTTCATCTACACTTTTAAATTCACCGATAAATCTGACGTTTTCAGAATTAATATCTGTTTCAATTTTTCCGCCTGGCACATTCAAATTATGTGTCGCAATCGCAGAAACAATATCATTAACACCAACGCCACGTGCCACCATTAAATCTGGATCCATAGCGATTCTTACCGCCCTTTTTAATCCACCAAATGTGTTCACAGATGCAACGCCTTGAACTGCGGTAACTTTGTTAGACAATGTATCTGTTACATATTTTTCAACATCTCTGGCATCTGCATTTTGGATAACAATATCCAGCACAGGTGTTTGCAAAGGATTCAATTTAGCAATCACAGGTTGTTTCAAATCGGTTGGAAATTCATTTGCCAAACCCTCTATTTTTGCCTTTACTTCGTTTGCTTTGTCATCAACGTTCACACCCACATTAAATTCAGACATAACATATGCGCTGTTATCATAAATTTGGCTGGTAATTTTTTTAACTCCTGCAACTTCGGACACGGCATTTTCAGCCCTTTTTACGACCTGGGTTTCTATTTCTTCACTGGATGCACCAGGATAAACAAAAGTAACTGTTACATACGGAAAATCTATGGACGGGGTTCGTTCAATGTTCATCTTTGGGAAAGAAACTATTCCCAATATAACAAAAAACAAAACGAACATAATTGTGGTAACAGGTTTACGAATAAAGAATTTTAACATTTTGTTTTCCCCCGACTTTATTTTATAACTCTGATTTTTTGATTATCTTTGACATTTGATAATATAACCATATCGCCGTCATTTAACCCAGATTGTATAACCACGTTTTGTAAATCGCGCCCTGATATAACAACCTCGCGTTTTTGCGCAATATCACCATTTACAACGTATACATAATTTCCCGACACTGCAGATCCAGGTACATAAAAACCATATTTTTTGTTTTCAATAAATCCTAAACCATCCGTACATTTTGATGTTTTTATAACATACATACCTGTATCTAAATCTATATTATTTGAAACATAGGAAATTTTACAGTTTCCAACATTTTGACCAACCTTGAACATTCCAACACGATTGCCCGCGACATATGCACGATTATTTCTGATATTCACAGGTTCATGTAAAATCCCATCCTGACCAGAAACAGTTATTACATTGACAGGCGTTCCGTTACTCGCATTATTACGAATGATATTAAACACATTTGCATTGCGTTCCGCCGCCACCATATAAAAACGATAGGCAAAAGCAAACAACACCAAACCACCAACAATCCAATAAATAATATTTTTTGATTTACGTGTTTGTAACTTCTTAATAATATTTTCTATTTTTTCTTTCATCTTATTCACCCAATTTTTTTACAGATTCTTTTGACATCAAAATATTGTATTTAGCATTTAATACCGCCATATCTGTTTGGAACAAAGCCCCGGACACATCCGCCAGTTCCACAGCAGATGTTTGACCTGCTGCAAAACGATTTGCAGATATATCATATGCCTTTTGTGCCAAATCACGTGCATGGTTTAATTTATCCAAATTCGCGCATAAATGTTTATATTTATTTACCGCAGTATTGTATTCTTGGGTTTTTAATTTAACAGATTTATCCAAATCTTGACGCGCAGCTTCCGCATTCATGGCTTCGATTGTTGCATTTGCAGAATGCAAACCACCACTGAACAAAGGCACCTGAAGCGCCATACCCCAATACGCAGATTGCGAACCTTCTTTTTCAAACAAATTGCCTGCATTTGTTCCCATAGAATAATAAGAATAAGAACCAACCGCAGCCAATGTAGGATAAGCACCAGAACGTTTCGAAGAAGCATTTGATTCGTACATTTTGATTTGTTTTTTGTAAATATCCCATTCAGGATTTGATTTTAATTCGCCTGCTTCTAATGCTTCAAATTTATCTGGGAAATTATCGGTTAATTTAACCTCTTCAGTCGTATCTATGCCCGCCATAATTTTCAACATATCATATGCGGTATCACGATTAAACTCGGCATCTGACAAATTGATTTCTTTGGTTGCAATATCAGATTCGATTTTAATCAAATTACTGCGATTTGCACGACCTGCATCTGTTAATTTTTTCTTGGCCGCACGTGCATTATCCAGATTTCTCTTGCTGGCCACAACAATTTCATCTGTCATTTTTGCAGTCCAATATAAATTCGCAGCCGCATATTTCACTTCACGCAAAGTTAAATCTTTTGCAGATTTAGACATATCAATCGCATCATGCACTGCATCAACCGCGTTACCTATTTTACCGAAAGTATAAATAGGTTGTGTGATTTGTATTCCAGCAGAAAAAATATTATCAGGAATTGCATCCAATGGTAAAACACTGCCCAACATTGCGCCGATATCAGATGGAATTTTAACACCGTCTGGGTCGGTTGGCTTGATCGGATTTACCAAATTCATGTATGACACAGTTCCTTCTATGTTCATCCAACGATTTGCATTAACCGCGCTTAATTGGGCCTTGGCCTTTTTTACATTAGCATCGGCGGTTTTCAAATCATTTGATTGATCAACGATTTTTTCAATCGCATCATTTAATGACAAATCTATTGCATAAGCATTTGGAATCAAAAAAATTCCAGACAACAAACAAAATAAAAACTTACGCATTTAAAACCTCCATCTTTTTCAAAATTCCGTTCATAATTTTTACTGTTTCTGCCAATTTATCTTCATCTTCCGTGGGCAAAACCTTGCATAATCCTTCCAGGGCCAACATAAATTTATCTATCAATTTTTCAGCTAAATTTTTACCCGCCTTGGTAACTTCATACCAAGTATCCCTGTGGTCATTTGGATCGATAGAACGCATAACCAATTTGTCCTGTTCCAATTTTTTGAAAACACTGCATAAATTCGCAGTAGAAATAACCTCTCGATTGGCAAAATCTTTCAATTTGATTTTTCCGGCCAGATATAATCGCACCAAAACAGACATTTGCTGTCTGGTTTTATTGGAACAATCTTCGAATACAGCATTTAAACGGCTGGATAAACGGCCCATAATCCGCATATTTTCAGCCATTAAATTGGTTATTTCTGTATGTGTCATGTATTTTCCTTTTTTAATTATTTACAAAATAAATCATTAAAAACTTTAATGATTATATGTAAAACCCAAAATAAAGTCAAGGCCTATTTCGTAAAAAAAATCACACGATGCGTATATTTTTAGATGGTTGTATTTTTTTATTGAAAAAATTCAAAACAAATATATAATTGGCATATCTTTGGAGCGTCGTCTAATGGTAGGACAAGAGATTTTGGTTCTCTTTATCATGGTTCGAATCCGTGCGCTCCAACCAAAAATTCAACCGGCATTTTTGCCGGTTTAATTTTTGGTCGCGCACGGATCGGTGCGAGCCCACAGGGCGCAGCACCAATACGCAGATGAACAATTAACAACCGCGCAAAAACGGATATTTTTAATAGAGTTTTTGCCCTGCGGTTGGTTATTGTTTATCAAGGTCTCGTGCGCATTCCAGAGAATAAAATAAATACAGTTTCACGAGTTCGAAAGTAATTTTTAGAAAAAATATCTCTTTATCCACACTTTCGAACTTTTGGCTTTTCTGAGCTATATCAACATATTTACATTAATGCATATATGTTCCCCGCACAAAAAACTTTCGAACTAGTAAAAAGTTTAGATATGCAACAATAATATGCACCGCTTGATATTATCGTTCAATGTGGTTGTGGTGTGTGGGCGAAACAAATCGTTATACCTGTAACATGTTGGTGTTGTTATAAATTAACTTATTTTTTGATATATTCTGCCTTAATTGATTATTTGCCATTTCTATCGCTTGTTTTTTATAAACTTCGTATTTAGCAATAATAAAATTAGACAACTGTTTGCAGTCTGGACATCTTTTTATCAATTCAATATCATTGGTATACTTCACACCTGTTTTATTATCTTTTGCTATATATAATCCCATATCATCAATTTTAATTGATGTCACAAGTTTTCCTTGATTGTCATAATTTTCAAACACAAACGTATTTTCATGATTTTTGATTTGCTGCTTTTTTACAATACTAAATCCACCGGAAGCTCTCGGTATTTTGACACCAATAGACAATATGTTTTCTATATAATTTTGTATATTTAAACTCTCAAAAATATCTTTATATATTTTAAACTGCCCGAAACTTAATGGATGTCTCTTAGTCGTGTTGTTTAGAATTGATGCCAAATGGTTTGCCAATCTAGGATAGATTATTTGTAATTGCTTTACTATATTGTCAATATCATTTCTATCTGACTCTTTATCCGCGGAGTACAATCCTGGACCTATTCGGTTTCCATCCAACAAATTATCACCTTTTTTCCGCACATATGGTGAAATTATACCCTTTAAATCTTCAACTTGTTGATTAAATCGCTCATCTGCTGTATATATAACAATAGAATCTGGTCGATTATATGCTATGTTTTGACTTTCAGCAACCTTATAACTACATCCGTATTTTACAGCAAACTTATCAAGTCTATTCAGCAAGGTCAAATTTGGGTCTACATTGAGTATAAAACGATGCAATTCTTTGTTTTGTTTTTTTGCTTCATGATATCCAGAACTTGTTTTAAAAATCCAGCCATCTGGACTTTTAGTAGGATCACCCCCGCCTAATATTTCCAATTCAGGATTCATAGTTTTCCATTGGTTTATCATCTCAAAGTATAAATACTCATTAGAAATCGGGGCATTTTTCACAGTTCTTCTGAAACCATATATTACACCCTCCAAAACTGGCAAAGGAATACCATTAACTGCAGTTTCATATTCGTGATAAAGAACAGAATTCAAATTTTTTCCATCTTTAAAATCTGCTTTTGTACTTAACCATGTATAATATAAATAAATTTTTGTTATAAACAAATCTTGAAACCCGATGGTTAACCTACGTTTTTTTAAATAATTATCAAAACCATCAAGATACTCCGATGCTTCCTTTGTAATCCCAGAAAATATTGGATATAAAGTATAATCCATATAACAAGCCCTTTGACAAAATTATACCATATTGCTATTGCACTTTCCATTCATTATTCTCGCGTTTCGCCCACACACCACAACCAAAAAAAAATAAATAAATAAATAAAAAACACCCTTGTGGGTATTTTTTTATTTTTGTATGGGGCGTTTTCGGCATTAGGCCACACAACGCAGTTGTTTGGTTCGGGACGTAGCGCCAGCGAAGTGAAAGGGGCCCGACACGTAGTGTTGGGAATTACAATCCGTGCTGTTGATTATTAAATACAATTGGAGGTAAAAATATTGAAAATTCTAATACTTTATGCTATACTCTACAATGAGTATGAGTACTAAATCGAAAAAAACCGAATATTCTGTTAACAACTTGAAACAGCCAAAAAAAATGGCTGAGTTTCTTGATTGGGATACAACACTTTACGATACTGTAGGTGTTCCCTATACGTCAGAATTACTGAATATTCTCGCTATTATAAGGACATATTTCTCTGGACAATATAGGTTATTAACAAACTTTAATGAATATATCAAAAGAAGATATGAATACACTCAAAGCCTGGTTGCTAACTCAAGACGGGCTATCGCCTTTTACAAGCAAAAAATACAAGAATATGAACAAAAAGCCCCCAAAGATCCTGAATTAAGAAAAAAATACCTGGACACAAAAACTTTTGCTCATAAAGAGTTAGAACGCTTTGAAGAAAAGTTGAAAAATAATCTGCCTGCACCAGGGGATGTTTTATCAAAACTTCAAGATATTATTGATGTATATAATAAATTCCATTCCACGATGGTTTTGACAATAATTCATGATGTGATATTGACTTATAAATTAAAGGGAAAAAATGTCAAAGATGCAAACAACCGTGTTACCAATCACGATGTTGAATACATCAGCATTCCTTTAATACAACTTGTCGAAAAAACACGTCAGTTTTTATCTGAAATCTTAGTAACTGATTATAATTATCCAAAAACTAATAAAAAAGATGAAATATACACCCAAGCGGCTGAACATGGCATTATATATGATGCCGACTTGTTTTTGGAATATGAACAATTTAGAGATTATATAGCACACCCAAAAAAATACGCACAAGAACTGTATTCTTGTGATATACATGCAAAACTCTTTCAAATAATGGGCGATTATGGGTTTTGTATAAAAAGTCTTGTGGAATATACAAACTCGAATTTGCAGATCGGATTGGATGTAAATTCGCCTGATCTTCCTTTAAATTCTATGTACACAAAGTTATTGGGTATAATGGATGCCATAATCCAAATTGCAAAGCAACACGCAAACAATCCAAAAAAATATTTAGATGAACTGGATATGATTTTATCGGCACAAAATTTAAGAATTATAAAATATTGGCATCAAGTGAGAAAAGATGTAAGTCATGGTAAACAAACGCAATCAACACCGCACAAATCAGATATTGATAATTTAAATGATATTATGCTCAATATTCAGCAATATTTTGATCAACATCAATTTAGTGATTAATCCGCGTTTTGCCAGCACCCCACAACCAATATTAATAAAATGCCTGTTGTGGCATTTTTTATTTGGAACATAAGGATTTCACAAGTTCGAAAGTCAATTTTTCTATTTTTAACTCCTATCTGGCACTTTCGAACTGATAAAAACACTACATTCACAATAAAAACATGCTCTGAATATATTTATCGTTCATTATGGTTGGGGTCGGTGGGCGAGACAAATAAAAAACTCGCCAAAATGACGAGTTTTTTGATACAACGACCTAACTATTTATCTTTCTGATTACGTTCATACATTTTTTTAACTATAAAATTATCAGGTTTTTTATTGCTATTCAAAATCTTTGTTATTAAATCTATCATCGGTTCACGGTGCGATTCTATAAAACTTGACAATTGATTTTGAATAATCATTTGAACATCTATATTTGATGCATTTTTAATAGATTGCACATCTTTGTCCGGCATCTCTTTCCAAAATGCAGCAGTTTTTGTCCACAAACCATAAACATTGCCTAAATATAAATTATGTAAAGTTACAGGTTCACCACGTTGTGCACGAACCCAACCATACTCATTACATCCCGCATTTCTTATATGTGTTGCTAAAATTTTTGCATCTTCTGTTTTTTCTTTAAACAATTCAAAATCAACGGCGTTTGCATCTTGGAACGAGGCTATTATATTAAAAAATTTCACACCATAATCATACACATCTTTACTATTGGGAATTGGTCCTAATTTCTGCAAATCTTTTTTTAATTTCTCCATAGATTCCATTAATGCCAATTTAGTGGTCGCTTTTTTAATTTTATTTTTAATTACACCCATTTTTATCTCCTATTTACTATTTGTCTGGACGTATTATACCACAAAAATGTAGAAAATGCAACTTTTTTTTCGAATCTCGCCCACCGACCCCAACCAAAAACTATTTGAACATTTCATTAAATATTTTATTACATTTTACAAAACTGTCCTGCCAGTCTGCACCGTCACCATTATCACTGATATATTTATAACAACTGAATTGAACATTATTTTCTGGGGCAGAACAAACTTTGGCTATGGCAAAAGATTCCATATCAACTATTTCATAATCATTATTCCAATCAGTCACAAAACTGTCGCCTGTAAAACAGGTTTTTGATTCTGGGGTGGCATCAACAGTTGACAAAGATGTCACATACCCACTGTCCGCAAAGTCCCAATCTCTGTCGACTACTTTGCCTATGTTATATACTTTGCCAGCCTCTACTTTGTTTGGATTACCACCGGCAGTCCCGATATTTATAATCTTTTTCACATCAAAATTATCAATCAACCACTGCACAGACATCGCTGCATTTATCTTGCCCATACCAGTATACAAAACATTATGTGTATTTGATGAAAATTCTTCCGGCAAAGCGACCACAAACCATGTCGAATCATTTTTATTTTGTACTGAAACTTTCATTTTAATATCCCCTGATTGTTTTCATTATAATAAACAAACATCAAAAAGTAAAATCGAAAAACACCCGTCGCAATGCCGGGTGTTTTTTATAACTATTTTTAATTTATTTTACAAATCTTGGTTCGTTTTGGAATCTTGTTTAATATAACAGGCAAAGTTTTACAGTCATATTGCCATGTCCATTTAATACCGTCCCACAAACCATGCAATGTTTCAGTGTATGTCGAATGTTCCATGCCCAATTTGCGTTTGATATATCGTTTTATCAAACGCCAAATGCGAATAAATCGAGATGGAGATACAATATGTATTTCTGTTGCGCGTTTTAACACAGGATTTATCCAATCAGAAAAAGAAGTTCCCTCTGCCACCCAATTTTGTTTGTCCGCAAATTTTTGTGCCAATGCTTTGCGTTCTGGTTCACTGCGTTTACGTGATACAGCCCCAGAATTATCATGATATATTTCATCCAAATGACATATGGGTAATTTTAATTTGACCGCCAATTTACATGCGTATGTTGTTTTGCCTGCACCTGGCGCGCCAATAACATGAATTCGTGGCATTTTGTTTCCTATCTTTTTTCAACTTTTCTGCGCCCACGGAATTGACCTATGTCAAAACCACCACCAGATTTCATAACAAAATTGTATAATTTATCCAGTGCATCTATTTTATCTTTGGCTTTCGCATCAAAACAATTCATAAATAATTTGGTGAATTTTTTATCGGGCAATTTGTCTGCATGATAACGTTTTGCGTATGTTGAATCTAATAACATTTTCTGCATTTTTGGTAATGGAAAACGGCGCAGGCAATTAAAATCACAATATGCAGTTATCAACAACCCCACCAAATCCCAATACAACAAATCAATTTTATATCCGTCATGTTTCAAAGACAGCATATCATCATACCGACACCACAGACGGTATTTCATAAAATCATTTGTATATTTTGAAAATGGTTTGATTGGCTTTTTTAAATCGCGAATTGATTGTTGTTTCAATTTTTTTATTACGCCATGTTTATCAGCCAATATCACACCATATGCGAACATATTTTGATTGATTGGTGCATGATTTTCCAACCCTGATTTCATATATTCTGCGTTTTTATAAATTGGGTTTATAGTGTATTCAATTAAAAATCCATCAACATAGCAATTTGATTTTTCCTGCCACCCTATATCATCAGACGCAATGATAGTAACATCTATGTCGGAAAATTTATTTTGATTTCCCGCGGCATAACTGCCACACAGCACAGCACCTTCGAACCAAGGTTTATTGATATAACGTGATAAGAATTTATTTAATGCGTCTTGCCAATTTTTCATGTTTTGCCCCCTGTTTCTTTTTTGGTTTTCTGTACAGCAATATCAATATGCATATTAAAATTGTAAAGAATAATTCCAGACAAGTTATAAATATAATACCTAAATCTGGAGATTCTATTAACACATATCCCAAATAGCACAAATATGACAATATCCAAAACATCCAAGATGATAAACTTAAATCATTTGAAGATTTTGTCCTGATTAACTTAATAACCTGGGGCATATACGCATACAGCGACACAACAGTATATATGATTAACAAAATATAAACGAATATAGTTTTCATTTTAATCTCTCTGTAAATCTAACACGATTGGTTCTGATTTTTTAGAAGATAACATTTGTTTAGCCCTGGCAAAAAAGCCCGTTTTAAACAAATTTATAAATTCTTCGTTATTTGCGTTTTTACCAATTTCAACCAATCTTTTTAATAATGGTTTGGTGGCGTTTTCTTTGATATACGCAAAATAAGGTTTCATCTGGGCTTTTTCATCTGCAGATAAAGTTTTATATAAATTATAAATCACAGATGCAATTTGATAAACTTGGAATTGTGCGGTTGATTTGCGATTTACTTTGTTTATTACCTCTTTCATAATCATTTTTTTGTAAACAAAATCCATATCGGCATTTTCCAATATTCCCCGTGGGTATTCGACCATTTCTGTGACTTGTTTTTCCCATAACGAGACAGATTCTTTGGCATAACTGTCATATTGTTTTATCTTGTCTGTTTCAATTTGGTTTTGTAATTTATTGATTGAATTTATATAAAATTGCAAATCACCATTTTCATCAGATAACACTTTGGTTAAATCTTGAATTTGACTTTTCAAGATTTCTAAATCAGATATATATTTTTTATATTTCGCAATATGTCCCGATATGTTTTGGTTATATTGTTTATAATATGCCAGATTGCCGTTATCATGTGGACGATATATATATTGTGTGTCGCCAGAGATTTCCGCTTCTAATTTTTTATATTGTTGACGCAATTCTTTAAATGTATTTTGATTTTGCTGTCTGATTCTTTCTGTTTCTTGTTCTTGTTCGTATTTAACTTGCAATTTTTGTTGCACGTCATCATATAAATTTTGTGCGGTCAAAGATTTATCTATACTTGGAACAAAAGTTTGATGTTGTTCACCTTCTGCCACCCAATTTTCAATTTTATTACGTTTTGCGGTATGCGGTTCAGTAAAACTGGCCTGGTAATATTCTTTAAACTTTGCCCATCTTGGATCATTTTCAGGTATTTTGAACAGATATATTTGTCCACCATATGGTTCTTGCCAAACAACATAAGTCGCAATCACAGGGTTATTAAATCTGTTCACCATTGTTTCAACATGAATCGTACCAGATATTGCTTCGATTCTATTTTCAATACCTGTATTTTGAAACATCAGTTGATTATCAGGCCGTTTAGCATATTGATGTAAAAATCCAACCTTTTGACCGTTTGGTAAAAAATTATTGTAAGCATTATACATACGTTTTGGTTGGGAAATACCGGTATATCCAAGTGCATAACTGACCTTGGTTGTCGCATATCTTAAATATCTGGCATAATCAGGTGTTACAACGGTATATGGTTCTGGCATCACAGAACCGGCAAATAAACTGCCTGATTCAAAAGGAACCTGTCTGATATCGACATATTTATCCAAAATAATTGTGTTTGGGGATTGTTTTGCTTCCTCTATCAATTGGGAAATTAAAGCTTCGTCACCTGATTTATTTCTGGTTTCAGTTACTAAATTTTGTAAATCTATTACGTGCGGATATCCAAAGGAAAAATGTATTTTTTTATCTTTTTTTAATTCTTCCAATAAAGACATCAAAGTTTTATATAAAGGTTTCAAATCCGCCGGCTTTAATGCGGGCGTTATAATGGAACAATATCCCCATTTATCTGTTGATGTTGTCACAGATATTTTATCTGGGCTTTGTCCATCTTCATCTATGGCCAAACCATAGCTTTCAAGAAACGCCCTTATCATTGGACTTGGGGCATTTTTTAATGGTATTTCCAATGCCACCGGTTCGGTTATATTTCCGCCCAAGAAAAAATCTATATAATTGTCATTTATCATTATATAAAAACCTTCCTGTATATGATATCACAAATGGTGATTTTTTACTATATATAAATTATAGATGTGTTATAATAAAATAAAAGAAAAATGGGAATAATACATGATAAAAGACAAAAGTTATTCTGCTTACATATTTCCTGTGCGTGATGGTAATATCGCAATATTGAAATACGGCGATAATGGTTATGGTCCAATCGGCGGTCGTGTTGATAATAATGAAAAATTGATTGATACTTTAAAACGTGAATTGACCGAAGAATTGGGGCCCACATCAACACAAATATTGGAATTAACAACACAAATTCCTGTACCTTATTCTTTTAAACACGAATCAAATGAACGTGCTGAAAAACGTGGTGCATGGGCGGAAGAACATAATTTTTTCATAACCCACGAAACAGAAAATATCGATTTAAATTTTTGTGAAGATAGGTCAGAAACAATTTCTGTGGTATGGATATCGCCTGATGAATTATTAAATCAAAACATTACACCGATTGACAGCATGCGCGAATTTTATGCAACGCATATTATACCAAATATTCAATGTCGCTTTTCAATCAGTGTTATGGATAAATTTTACAACATGATTAAAAATGGCACGAAAGATATTGAATTAAGATTGATGGACGACAAACGCAGAAAAATTAAAATCGGCGATATGTTTTTAATCTATAATGCAAATAAAACCAACGATTATATTAAATGTCGCGTGTTAAATTTGCACACCGCAAAAAATTTCAGTGAATTATTAAACACAATTGAATTAAAACGCACCGGCGCAACCAACGCAGATGAAATGATTAACAAAATTCAAGAAATTTACCCACTATCCAAACAAAATGAATTAGGTGTTGTCGGTATTGAATTACAGATTCTATAAAAACACCCGCCATTTCGACGGGTTGTTTTTAATCACATGAATATGAATACGCTTCTGGCATACGATATAAATTATCTGTTACAGCATCAACCAACACTGGCAAAATTCC
>JAKSTB010000012.1 GCA_024402815.1 Alphaproteobacteria bacterium
CAACAGATTTCTAATCTGTGGGTTGCAGGTTCGAGTCCTGCTGGGCGCGCCAGAAAAAATATTACCTGTCGGGTCGTTTTTTGTTTTATATTTTGTGAAGGTGTAAATGAATAATCTCGAAAAAATTGTGAACGATATTTTACAAGACAAAAAATTAGACGGAAAATTAAAAGAATATAATGATGTAATTACATTGTTAGACATCACAGATGTGTCCACAGACACAAAGTATCAATATGTTTATTCAGATTTTTTTGTTTTAAGATATTTGGGCACTATCCGTGGAAAAGAATTTACACCAGAACAAAAACAAGAACAACAAAAAAAATTTTTAGACAAATATTTCAGTATATTACAGCAAGAAAAATCTAATAAACAAATGACAATGGAACGTGCAAAGCAAATTTATTTGCGTGTATGTACTATACGTAATCGTGCAGAATTATCGTATGCTAGCAAGATAATTCATGTCATAGATAATAATTTTCCTATTTATGATAAAGATGTCTGTAAAAAACATTTCTTTTCTATATACAAGAAAAAAGGGGAAACCGCGGAAGAATATAGATTAAGACTTTGGGATATGTATGTAAAATATAAGAATTTGTTTGAAAGATATATCAAAGAATCTGAAGATGCTAAAACAATAATAAAAATTTTGCGAAAAAGTGATAAATTTTCATCATATAAATTTTCAGATGTTAAATTAGTTGATTTTGTATTGTGGCGTGATAAAAAGGTTTTAATCAAAATTCCACAAGAATTTAGACATTAAGGATAAAAACCGGCCAATTTGGTCGGTTTTTAAATTATATTACCGCGGGCGATATAAATGGGAAAATCGGAAATAGGTATTCATATCGCCTGCGGTAATAGAGGGATATAAATTTTCGGGACAAGATTCGATACCTTGGGGAATAATTTCATTGTATGTGTATGTTCCACCGCATGCACACTTTCTATAGATCAAGGAACAAACTTGCTTTTAAGGTCTTTATATAGTAAAATACACAGGACACAGGTGCAAGCCGTGTTGGGCTTAAGAACCCATAATTACTAGTGTCCGCGGGGACAAAAAACACCTCCAATCGTTATGGTTGGAGGGGACGATATATATAAATAAGTCCGCTATTTTCTAGTAATTATAGTTCTTAACCTCCAACCGCCCGTTTGTGTGGCGGTTTTCGTTTTTTACAAATATTAAGGAGAATAACATGACCGACAAACAAAACATAACAATTGAAAGAAAAAGCTCTTTTTATAGTGCTCTTGCTGAAATGAATATTGTTATAGATGACGTCATAAACAAAAAGCTTTCCAATGGTCAATCTACTGTTGTAGAAATACCGCAAGATAAAAACGAATTTATTTTACATGCTCAAGACCATGTTTTTAAAGTATCAAATCTAAAACAAATTAAGAAAGTCGTTTTGCAATTTGGTATAGGCGATATTAAATGTTTTGCTATATATAAAGACGGGCAGAAAATCTTTATTTCCAATAAAAACCCTGGTGCGTTTACAAGTAAATTACTTTATATAATCATATTATTTTTTCTTATGCTAAGCATTATTTTGCGACATATGTAGAAATATAATGTATGTGTAGAGGAACATAAATGAAAAAATATTACGTGTTTATATGTTTTTTTGCCTTTTTTGTTGTGCGAAATACTTTTGCAAATGTTAGTAATGAAGTTGATGATTATGTGATGAATAAAGTTGATGTTATACTACAAAATATAACACCAGAACAGGAATTGTATATTCAAAAACATGCTCACTTATTTAATCAAGCTGCATATATATACAACTATCTTGTTGCTAGAGAATATATCATAAAATGGTGCGCCTCATACCACTCTGTTAATAATTTACGTACGGCATTTGATATTTATTTGGGACCTGTAAAGTATAAGACGGAAAGTGTTTTAATTGAATTTATCGGAGCGTCTGGTTTTGCGGAGTTAAATAAAATTTTTACACAAGACGAAAAAGTTCAACAGTTTTATAACCAACAACAAGAAGCAGAGTACATATCAAGCAAACTGGTAGCCAACCTTAAAAACAAGGAACAGTATTGCCAAGTATGGGATTCTGAAGCAAAAGACGTTATAAAAACGGGTTATGACAATCTTAAAGTGGATTTTCCAGATTTTTTTGACTGAACGAGATAAAAAAAGATAAGTGTACTTGCTATTATATTATGGATTTGCGGATATGGAAAATCACAAAAATTAGATTTTGCCGGCAATAAACAATTAGCATGGGATATGTATTTGGAATATAAAAAACAGTTTTTAGAATATATGGAATCAAATGATGCAAAATTGATTGTGCAAATGTTTGATGATGCATTTCCGCAATATAAGACACTGTTTACAGCGGTTAAAAAGGTTGATTTTGTTTTATGGCAGGACAGAATCAAAGTTGATGGAAATATAATTACCAGAATACAAATTCCAGACCAATATAAATGTCAACAATAGATTAATAACAAAAACCGGCCAATTTGGTAGGTTTTTTATATCATATTATATATAATAAATTTTTTGACAAAACGCTTGACAAATTATTTTTATTGTCTATAATATGGGTAACTACAAACAAGAGGTTTAATATGAACAAAGCACAAAAAATGAAAACCGCTACACGTAAAACATGTAAAAGCGCATTTTGGAACAAAGTTAAAAAAGTTATTTTGTTCCCTGTGAAAGTATTGAAAAAAATATGGAATTTCATTGTCCGTATGTGTACAGCATTATGGCGTTGGTTAAAATCTATCGATATTGTCGGTATGATTAATTTGACATTGTTAGTTGCCATTATTGTTTTATTTACCAGTTTAATTGTTGATGTCGTTTGTTGCAAAAAACATGTGGTAAATACAGCAAAAAATAATAATGTTGTTGTAACAGAAACAGCAAAATCTAATAAAGTTGATAATCGTAAAGTAGTTCAAAGAAAATTTAATACTGTTTTGCCATTAAAGGCTGATAAAGAAACAGGTATTACCCCAAAAATTAAGGTTGTTGGTGTTAAAAAACCAGTTGTTGTGAAACAAATCTCTTTGCCTGCAAATGAATTGCCACAACAAAAATTGTTCGGTGATGTTATCGTTGATTCTTATCCTGATGCACCAATGTTGTCAAACGGTGTAGATATCAATGGTAATTTGTTCGTTCAAAATTTGCGTAAATATACTTTGCCTTGTGATGCTAAAATTTCAGGTCATTTATTCATTCGCAATGTCGAAAGATTAAATTTCTGTGGCAAATTCACAGTCAAAGGTAATATTTATGTTAATCGCCAATCTTCTTTTGGCCCATTGCCAAAACAAGCAAGAATTGGTGGCCAAGTTGTTTTATAAAAACATAATGGTATTTGTTCTGTAAAAAAGTGCCATGGTTAATCCTGGCACTTTTTTTATTGTGGCTTTTTTATTTTTTGTGTTATAATTAATTATGCCATAGGGTAAAAACAAAGGGAGAATACAAATGAAATTTTTCGATAAATTATTCACAGTTTTGGTAAAAAATTCGATTTATTCGATTGTTTTATTGGCTGCGTTTATTTTGTTTATGCATTTTGCTGATGGTCATTTCTTGGACGGCGTTTTAACAGCGGTGTCTGCATTGATTATGTATGTATGCATTGTGTTGTTATATCAAGAATTCAAGAAAACACCAGATCCAAAAAAGCCAGCAAAACCAGTTGCGAAGAAAGCTGGTAAAAAAACTGCGAAAAGAAAATAAAAAAATCCCCATTTAATTGGGGATTTTTTAAATCTGTATTTTTTTATTTTTCAGCTTTTGTTTTTTCTATCAAACTTTCCATATCAATTGGTTCTGTGGCTGTTTCTTCCACCTGAGGTGCAACCAATTCATTATGGATTCCAGATTGTCCAGGACTGGAAACATTTGTTTTTGCAACCACCAAAGACAACAATGCACACAATATAAAGAACAATGTTGCCAACCATGCGGTCATTTTTGTTAAGAAATTGCCAGCAGCAGAGCCAGTCAAAGCCCCACCAAACATAGATGCAGCGGTTGAACCGGACATACCAGAACCTTCGGATTTTTGTAATAAAATCAAACCTGTCATCAAAACTGCAACGATGATTAACAATACTAATAAAACAGAGAACATAATTTTTTCCTTTATTTACTTTGTTGCGATTGTAGTAACCAAAACCTTAAAAATCAAGAATTTTTAATAGTTTTTCGGCTGCATCCAAACTGGCTGTCTTTTTTGAAGAGCCAACGCCAGTTGCAGATTTACCCATTGCGGAAACCGTAACTGTGAATTCTGGGTTGTGGGAAACGCCAACAGGTTCGTGATATTCATACACGGGCAGGCCCCCAGAATCCCGTTTTTGAACATATTCTTGTAATGTTGATTTTGCATCTTTTGGGGCAACGATTTCAGCAGCAGCCAATCCCGACCATATATCTGTGATGATTGCGCGCGCTGTTTCAAAATCAGAATCTAAAAATATTGCGCCCAAGACCGCTTCCATTGCGTCCGCCAAAACATTATCAATTTTTCCGCCAGTCATATGGCCATGGCGAATATGTTGTTCCAATTCAATATCGCGTGCAACATTCGCCAATGTTTCCGCAGAAACCAAAGTTGCATGACGACGGGACAGGCCGCCTTCGTTGTCATCTGGATACATTTTATACAAAATTTCCGCCACAGACAGACCCAAAACACGGTCGCCTATGAATTCCAAACGTTCGTTATTGTTTTTCGAATCGATACCACTTTGGGTCAAAGCCAATTCCAATAACTTTTTATTTTTAAATTTATAATTCAATTTCATTATTGTTTCCGTCCCATACCAAATCTGTCCCAACGCATTTTATCACCCCAATTCCATACAGCAATCATAGATGAATAATAATTGTGGGAATACCAAATAAACCATACGCGGCCCAATAAATTATCGCGTGCGACATAAGATACTGCTTCGGTTCTGCTGTCTGCGCTGTTGTCGCGATTGTCGCCCATGAAAAAGAAATGATTTTCCGGCACAACAAATGCTTCTGTGTTGTCCAAAGGATAATTATCTGTTATTTCTACAATACTGTGTTTTACGCCATTCGGCAGAGTTTCAGTATATTCAGTTGCGTGGATAACACCGCATTCATATGGTTGCGCTTTGCACAAATCATCTGGTTTATATTCAATTGTGTAATTAAAATCTGCAGGTTTATTATCAATCCAAATTTTGTTGCCTTTGATAGACATATTGTCTTTGTAAAAACCAACCCTGCGTAATGATTTTGGTAATCTGGCAATCACATAAGGGTGTGGATCTGTGCGTTCTACGATTTTATCATTTATGTATAAACGGCCGTCTTTCATTTGAATTTTATCGCCAGGTTTTCCAATCAATCTTTTGACATATTCAATATTTGCATTTGGTTTTCTGAATACAATTATGTCGCCAATTTCTGGTTCTTTGATTGTGAAGAAACGCCCGTTCCATAAATTCCAAGAACCAAATGGAAAAGAATATCTGGAATATCCATATATCCATTTTTGAACAAACAGATGATCCCCAACATGTAATGACGGAATCATAGAACCAGATGGAATATTAAATGGTTCCAATAATAAACTGCGGAAAATGATAGCGATCAGGCCACCATAAAATATTGTGTCAAACCATTCGCGTGCGGCATTTCTTTTTTTAAGAGACATTTTTTTGACCTTAATTTGTATTCGTGTCGTTATTTTAGACCTTGAAAACAATCTGTGCAAGTTTTAATATGACCATATGATAAATTTAAATTCAGTTATTTTTAATGGTATGGATATCACCCGCATAGATGTCCAAGTTCAATTGTCAGCAGGATTCGCAAAACCTGAATTTAATATCATTGGTTTGGCGGACAGGGCGGTCAAAGAATCTGCGGAAAGAATACGCAATGCGTTGTCCGCATTGAATTTATCTTTGCCGTCAAAGAAATTGACTGTGAATTTGTCGCCTGCGGATATTGAAAAAACAGGTTCGCATTTTGATTTACCAATTTTGTGTGGAATTTTATGTGCGATGGGCGTGTTGCCTGAAAATGAATTGTCAAAATATGTTATTATCGGCGAAATAGGTTTGGATGGTGCAGTTGTCAGAACAGGTGGTGTTTTGGCGGCAAGTGTTTGGGCAAATAATAATAATTTGGGAATAATTTGTCCAGGTGTCCAGGGTGCAGAGGCGCGTTGGGCGGGACATTCAAATATATTGGCGCCAAATCATGTTTTGGATTTAATAAATCATTTTCATGGTACGCAAATTTTACCTTTGCCGTCTGCGTTTCAGCCCATAGAGGCCGAAGTCAAAGTTGGTGATTTATCCGAAGTGCATGGCCAAGAAAGTGCAAAACGCGCGCTGGAAATCGCAGCCGCAGGCGGACACGCAATGTTGATGATTGGCCCGCCGGGATCGGGCAAAACTATGTTAGCATCCAGATTGCCTTCGATTATGCCAGAAATGACACCAAAAGAAATATTGGAAACATCCATCATTTATTCAATTGCAGGTAAATTGGACAGCCAATCTTTGATTTCAAATCGTCCGTTCCGCAGTGTTCATCATACCGCCAGTCCTGTTGCGTTGGCAGGTGGGGGCAGTGATGCAAAACCTGGGGAAATATCTTTGGCTCATAATGGTGTTTTGTTTTTAGATGAATTGCCTGAATTTAATCGTGCAACATTGGAAATTTTAAGACAACCTATGGAATCAGGAAAAATAGTTATATCGCGTGCGAAACGCAATTCTACATATCCTGCATATTTTCAATTGATTGCAGCTATGAATCCATGTCCGTGTGGGCATTTGGGAAATGCGGCGCTGTCTTGTTCCAAAGCGCCACGCTGTGCAGAAGCATATCAAAATAAAATATCTGGGCCACTGTTGGACCGAATCGATTTGCATGTTGATGTAGATGCGGTCAATCCATGGGAAATGAAAAACGATGTGGATAAACCGGCTGAATCCAGTGAAACGATTCGCAAACGTGTTGTTATGGCACGTGAAAAACAAATGTCACGCCAAGGTTATGTCAACGCATTGCTGGATGGTGCAGATATGGATAAATATGTTGTATTAAACGACGAATTAACAACATTTTTAAATACAGCAGCAGAGAAAATGGGTATGTCTGCGCGTGGTTATAATCGCATAAAAAAGATTGCCAGAACGATTGCTGATTTGCGTGGTGATGACAATGTTATTATGTCTGATTTGGCAGAGGCATTATCATATCGACCTGTAAACCGCGGAAAATATGGGGTTAAACATTAAGAAAATCGCCGTAAGGCGATTTTCTTGTTAGTTAGACAACCGAAACAACCGCATGCCACGATTACTTCACCACATATTATATCATAAATTTGCATCGATTCCTAAGAAATCTTTCCAATATGTATAATTTTTTATTACTGGTATAATTTTGCACAAGAAACAAAAGGAGAGAATGATGACGGTTTTTAAATTTATTTTGGCAATGTTTTTATCTTTCTTGCCAGGAATTTTAGGTGTAATGGTAGCGCCGATTTCTGCGGGTGAAAATGCATGGTACAACACATTAAACAATTCAATTTATACACCTGCTGGATGGACGTTCAGTGCGGTGTGGACTTTGTTGTATTTTTTCATTGGTTTGGCTTTGTTTTTAATAATGCAAAAACACCAGGTTATAAATCATCATGATAAAGTAAGTGCATATACTTTATTCGCGGTCAACATCATATTAAATTTAATGTGGTCTTATGTGTTCTTTGGTGCCCAGATGCCTGAATTGGCATTGGTAACATTATCAGCATTGTTGGTGATTGCTATATTTATGGCGCGCGCGTTTTTCAGAATCAGTGTGCCTGCATTTTGGTTGGTGTTGCCATATGTTGTATGGCTGATGTTTGCGTTTTATCTTAACGCGACGATAGTGTATTTAAACTGATTTTGAAAATTTAATATTTTAATTCTTTGAAATTGGGGTCACCAAGATTTAATGTCTTTAACCCCATTTCTTCTATGTAATCAGAAGATGAATTTGGATGTTGTAATAAATAAACGTGATTTTTCATTTTTTCCAAATTTTCTTTGGCGATTTTTAATTCTTGTTCCTGGCGGTTCAAACGAAATGCGGTTTTAATACAACTTTGCGGTGTGGTGTCGCCAAAGAATATTCTGACGAATAAAAAGGCAGAGAATAGCATCAAAGCAATGCCGATTTTTCCACCCATGCCACCGACCCAGGCATCTCTTAAAAATATAAAGAAATTTTTGATTTTTTCCTTCATAGCGTCTATTATATCACAAATGTTTAAGAATAATCAAATTTTTGCTGCACCTTTGGCGGGAATTACGGATAAACCTTTTCGTCAGGTTATTCGTTCGCTTTCCCCAGATGTTTCGTTGGTAACCGAAATGATATCATGTCATTCTTTGGTTGGGCAACATAAAAATTGTATAAGAAATTTTGATAATTATGCCGATGAAGGAAATATTGGTGCACAAATATTTGGTGCGGAACCAGAATTGATGGCGACTGCGGCAAAGATATTACAAGATGCCGGGGCCAAATGGATTGATATAAATATGGGATGTCCTGTGCCAAAGGTTGCAACGCGTGCAGGGGCGGGGGCATTTTTAATGAAAAATCATGTTTTGGCTGGAAAAATCATAGAAGCATGTGTTAAATCTGTGCAAATTCCTGTGTCGATTAAAACCAGATTGGGATGGGATGAACCCCACAAAGATTGGCTGGATTTGGTTAATGTTGCGGCACAATCTGGAGCGGCATTTGTTGCATTACATGGACGAACCCGCGCCCAAGGATATACAGGCCAATCGCAATTACCACAAATATCTAATTTGCCATTACCAATCATAGCAAATGGCGATTTAACAAATATTGCAGACATAGAACGTGTTGAAAAATTGGGATATTCAGGGGCTATGTTGGGGCGTGCTATGTTGGGAAAACCATGGATTTTCGGTCAAATTTGTCAAAATATAGATGCCCCACAAAATGTTGGTGAAATCGTGTTAAAGCATCTGGATTTGATGATAGATTATTATGGTGCCAAAGTCGGTATTCCTATGTTCAGGAAACACGTTATGTGGTATTCTGCCGGAATGCCAAATTCCGCTCAATTTCGCATAAAAATCAATCAAATTTTAGATGAAGAGAATCTCAAAAAAAATATAAAAGAATTTTGGCATGTTAATTGACAATCGCATGTTTCTATCATAACATATGGGTATTAAAGGGTTTGATCATGGAAGAAAAACAAGAAATTTTATCACCAATCGCAGAAATGACCGCTGGGGAAATGTTGCGTAATGCACGTACAACCGGTCGCAGAAAACGTGAAATTGCCACGATTTCCAGAATTTTGTACATCAGGGAAGATTTTTTAACTGCATTGGAAGAAGGTAATTATCGTGTTATCCCAGAAGATGTGTATATTTTGGGTTTTGCACGCAGTTATGCTGTGGAATTGGGTTTGGATCCAGAAGTAGTTATTAAAAAATTAAAACAAGAATTGGGCATAGCACCAATCGAAGAAAAAACAGAAACACCAGAACCTGTGAAGAAAGAGGTTGTAAAACCTAATCGTCCAACAGAAACGGTCAAGAAAGACAGATTTCAATCAATCAAGAAAGCAGGGCAATATATTGAAAAACATTGGATTTGGTTTGTTTCTGGGTTGGTTGCGGTTTTGGCGATAACTGCGGTCGTTGTTGTATTGGTGACAAATAAAACAGAAGATATAAAAACAGAACCTGCTGTTGCAGAACCTGTTGAACAACAGGCCGAAGTCACAGAACAAAAAATCCCAGAACCAGATTTTAGATATCCTGTGCGTGAAAAATTTAATGAAAAAGCAAGCAATGAATCACGCGTGGTGTTGCAGGCCGAAAAAGAATCTTGGGTAAAGATTGAAAATGCACGTGGTGATACTGTGTTTTCACGCGTGTTAGTTCCAGGTGATGTGTATTACATGCCATTGGGTGATAAATTCAAAGGAACATTTGGAAATGCCGGCGCAATAGATGTTTGGGTTGATGGTCAATTGATTAAGAAAGTAGGCCCAGCAAATACCAGAAAAACAGGTATTTCTATGGCACCAGATGCGTTGAAAGCACTTGGTTTTGCCCAGTAATTTTGTTGCCAGACATTGAAATTATTGCTGTCGTAACTATATCACAGATATCATGACTGGATTTATAAAAATTCGCGGTGCGCGCGAAAATAATCTTAAGAATATTGATTTGGATCTGCCAAAAAATAAATTGGTGGTGTTGACTGGGGTATCTGGGTCGGGAAAATCATCTTTGGCGTTTAATACGATTTATGCCGAAGGCCAACGCAGATATGTTGAATCTTTGTCCAGTTATGCGCGTCAATTTTTAGATATGCAAAAAAAGCCTGATGTTGATTTAATCGAAGGTTTATCCCCAGCAATTTCCATAGAACAAAAAACTACATCAAAAAATCCACGTTCAACCGTTGGAACTGTGACGGAAATATATGATTATTTGCGTTTGTTGTGGGCGCGTATAGGGGTTCCTTATTCGCCTGTAACTGGATTGCCAATTAAATCACAAACTATTGCTGAAATGGTTGATTGGACTTTGAAAATTCCACATGGGGTTAGATTTTATATTATGGCCCCAATGGTTCGTGAAAGAAAAGGCGAATACAAAAAAGAAATTGCTTTCTTAATCAAACAGGGCTATCAACGCGCAATCATAGATGGTGAATTATACGAATTGTCATCTGTGCCACTGTTGGATAAAAATAAAAAGCATAATATTTTCATAATCATAGACCGTGTTGCGATGCCTGATGCAGATTTGTCGGGTGATGATGCCGATGAATTTCGTTCGCGTTTGTATTCTTCGTTCGAAGCATCTTTACGTCTGGTGCCAGGTGCGGTAATTGTTCGCAGATTAGATACAAATCAAGATACTTTATATTCCCAAGAATACGCATGCCCGGTCAGTGGTTTTACTGTTCCAAAAATAGAACCCAGATTATTTTCTTTTAATGCACCATTGGGCGCGTGTAGTGCGTGTGATGGGTTGGGTGTGCAATTAAATATATCGCCTGATTTGGTGGTGCCAGATCCTTCGAAATCTATATTGGGTGGTGCGATTGCACCGTGGTCACGTGGTGGCATGTTAAGCCAATATGAAAATGTTATAGATGCATTACATAAAAAATACAAAATACCTTTGTCAAAACCATGGCATACATTAATCCAAAAAGAAAAAGATATTATTTTGTATGGTACTGGGGACGAAGAAATCAAAATCAATTGGAATGGTTATGTTTATGAAAAACCATACGAAGGTGTAATTCCAAATTTGGAACGCAGATTGCGTGAATCCGATTCTGAATCTATGCGTGCAGATCTGGCAAAATATCAAACAGAAAAAACATGCCCAGAATGTCATGGTAAACGTTTGAATATCCAGGCATTATGCATAAAAATTAACAACTGCGACATTATGGATGTTTGCGAAATGTCTGTGGAAGATGCGTTGCGTTGGTTTATGGAATTGCCAGAACATTTGACAGACAAAGAAAACGAAATTGCAGGTATTATTTTGCGCGAAATTACGACCCGTTTATATTTCTTGAAAAATGTTGGGTTGGGATATTTAACTATGTCGCGTATGGCGGGAACTTTGTCGGGTGGCGAAGCACAACGTATAAGATTGGCATCCCAAATCGGCAGCGGTTTATCGGGTGTGTTATATGTGTTGGATGAACCATCAATTGGTTTGCACCAAAGTGATAATGATAAATTGATAGAAACACTGAAAATGTTACGCGACAAAGATAATACTGTGATTGTTGTGGAACATGATGAAGATATGATGCGTGCGGCTGATTATTTGGTTGATATTGGTCGTGGTGCGGGTATCAACGGTGGAAATGTGATTGCGTATGGAACACCAGAAGAAGTTATTAAATGCGAAGATTCTTTAACCGGGCAATATTTATCAGGCAAAAGAAAGATAGAGGTTCCAAAAAAACACCGCGAAGGTAATGGCAAATGCATAAGGATAGAAGGTGCACGCGCAAATAATCTTAAAAATATATCAGTTGATTTTCCATTGGGTAAATTTATCGCGTTAACAGGTGTGTCGGGGTCTGGTAAATCGACTTTGTTATTAAATACTTTGTATCCTGCAATTATGCGTGTGTTGTATAATTCTAAATTAGAAGCGGGTGAACATGATATTATTTATGGTATAGAAAACATAGATAAAGTCGTTGACATAGATCAATCACCAATCGGGCGCAGTCCACGCAGTAATCCTGCAACTTATGTGGGGGTGTTTAACAATATTCGTGAATTTTATGCTGGATTGCCGGAAGCCAAAGCACGCGGATATGATGCCGGTCGTTTTTCATTTAATGTCAAAGGTGGCAGATGTGAAGCATGCCAGGGTGATGGACAAATAAAAATTGAAATGAATTTTTTGGCTGATATTTATGTGGAATGTGATAAATGTCATGGACAAAGATATAATGACGAAACTTTGGCTGTGAAATACAAAGGCAAATCTATTGCTGATGTGTTAAATATGACGGTTGAAGAAGCATACAGATTTTTTATAAATGTCCCACAAATTGCACGCAAATTGGAATTATTAAAACGTGTCGGTTTGGAATATATTAAATTAGGACAAAGTTCATTAGATTTGTCGGGTGGTGAAGCCCAACGTATAAAATTATCCAAAGAATTGGCGGCGCGCAGTACTGGTCAAACTATATACATATTGGACGAACCAACAACGGGATTACATTTCGAAGATATAAAATCGCTGTTGTCTGTGTTGCATGAATTGGTCGACCAGGGAAACACCGTGATTGTCATAGAACATAATTTAGAAGTTATAAAAACAGCCGATTGGGTTGTAGATTTGGGCCCAAGTGGTGGTGCAGGTGGGGGCAGAATTATTGCAACAGGAACCCCAGAAGATATCGCCAAAAATGAAGAATCTTTGACCGGTCAATATCTTAAAAAGTATCTGGACAAACCGAAAAAAAGCAAATAATATAAACAATATAAAACAAACACCAAGGAGATGAAAAATGTTTGGATTTGGAAAAAAGAAAGCAACTCAAGAAACTGAAAACAAAGAAGCAGAATCTGTGAAAATGCCAACAGGTATGAAAGCTACCGCTGAACGTATGATGTCTGGTCAATTCGATATGAATGATATGTTGGCACAATTAAAACAAATCAAAAAGATGAGCAATTTCAGTGGATTATTGAAAATGGTTCCGGGCATGAAAGATGCTGTGGCTGCTATGAAGGAAAAAATTGCAGATGGCAGTGTCGATATGCAAATTAGAATTTTGGAAGCTATGACAGCCGAAGAACGTGCTGACCCAGAACGTATATTTGCAAATGCAAAAAATCGTATTGCTGAAACCGCTAAATGCACAGTGCGTGATGTTGAACACATCATCAAACAATACACAAAAATGAAACAGCAAATGGCTATGATTCAACGTATGGGTGGCATGGAAGCTGTTATGCAACGTATGCAACAGGGTGGTGGTGTTCCAGGAACTCCGGGGACAAAATAATGAAAAAGGCAACACCAATATCTGTGTCTGGTTGTATTGAGGTATCTGATGACGAGGGTCATTATATCGGGGGAATCACAAGTGATTGTCCAGTTTCGTGGCAGATGTATTCCGCGTATGATTTGTGGTGATATGTATGTTTCTTTACCACGTGTGCGTGGGGGTAATGTTTATCATATAAATTATATGCATGATTCAGATACATCGGTGATTGACTACAGATTTAGTAATACACCGTTTATAAACCGATTAAAAGCCAGTGAAAGATTTAGAAACAAAATATTAAAACAGATTATGAAACAAGAAATCAAAGAAGCTGTATCCAAAATCAAGGATAAATACCATGAAAAACAAAAATAAAATAAATCCAATACTTGTTTCTGTATCACACTGTATGCCTGTTTATAGCAAGGGTAAAATAAAAGGGTGGAACGTTTATTTGAAATACAGTGGTAATTTGTCTGTAAATTCAGAAAATATACACAAATGGCAGGATTTATTTGATAAAAACCCATCGTTATTACAAAAAAATCCTTTTTATTATAATATGTTGCATCCTGTATTGGATCAAGATGTTATTATTCCGAATCCAAAACATCTGACTGGATATTTTAAATATGATGCAGAAAATAATATATCGGTTATTGAATATGGATGGCGTGATGGCATATTTGGTTGGGGTGCAGAACGTGCGTGGAATTTTAGATTAAAAATGTTAGGTTTGATAAACAAAAAGCAAAATGAAAATATTAAATAAAAAAATTGCAGCACATAAATCTTCGGTTGCATGGCTTCAACGTCAGGCGGCCGATCCTTATGTTGCACGCGCCCAAAAAGATGGGTATCGTGCGCGTGCTGCATATAAAATCATAGAAATAAATGACAGATATCATTTCTTTCGTGATGGCCAGGTTGTTGTTGATTTGGGTGCAGCGCCGGGTTCTTGGTCGCAATATGTTGCCCGCGAATTTCCAAAATCAAGAATTTTTGCTATGGATTTGTTGGAAATTAAACCTATTAACGGGGTTGAATTTTACCAGGGAGATTTTACAACCGATGAAGCATTACGTTGGTTGGAAGATAAATTAAATATTCCACATGATGAAATCGGTGGCGGCACTGCGGATGTTGTAATGTCTGATATGGCACCGAACACTGTGGGACACAAAAAGACAGACCATTTGCGTCAAATGGTTTTGTTGGAATATGCTTTTGATTTTGCATTACATGCGTTGAAGCAGGGGGGGACGTTTGTTGCTAAATCTTTCACAGGTGGTACAACAAACGATTTGTTAAAACAAATCAAAGAACATTTCGAAGATGTGCATCATATAAAACCGCCATCTTCACGCAAAGATTCTGTGGAAATGTTCATTGTCGCCACTGGGTTCAAAGGGTAATATAGAAAGGTCAAAACATGAAAATTGTCATGAAATTCGGCGGAACATCTGTAGCCGATATAGAAAAAATTAAAAATGTAGCCAACATAATAGCAAAACAAAGTAAAACTGCGGATGTTGCGGTGGTTGTTTCTGCTATGGGAAAAACGACAAATGCTTTGACTGCGTTGGCACATCAAATCACCGACAAACCGAATTTGCGTGAATTGGATGCGTTGTTATCAACGGGTGAAAATACATCTGTCGCATTGTTGGCATTGGCATTAAATTCGATAGGTGTTCCTGCAAAAAGTTTCAATGCTATGCAACTGGGAATCATAACAAACGATAATTTCGGTGATGCAGAAATTATGCATATAAATACGTGGGGTATTCCATATGAAGTTATTCCTGTGATTACAGGGTTTCAGGGTATAACGGAACATGGCGATATAACAACATTGGGACGTGAAGGTTCTGATACATCTGCGGTTGCGATTGCTGCCGCGCTGTGTGCCGATTATTGTGATATTTATACCGATGTGGATGGGGTTTATACAGCAGATCCAAATGTTGTGAAAGATGCTAAAAAATTAGATTTTATTTCGTATGATGATATGTTGAAAATGGCGAATAATGGTGCCAAAGTTTTGCATCCACACAGTGTTTCAACTGCGCAAAAATATAATATTCCAATTCGTGTTCGTGGAACATTTACGCCAAATGATTTGGGAACTTTGGTTGCAGCATCAAAACAAAGATAATTTTATTTATAACTTTCGGCCGCAGTACGTGCCAAATCATCAACGTGTTCGTTAAATTCTTCGCCGTTATGACCGCGCACCCAAACCCAATGAATTTTAATCTGGGATGCCAATTCATCTAATTTCTGCCATAATTCTTTGTTTTTCACAGGTTTTTTATCCGCGGTCCGCCAATTGTTTTTCTTCCAATTTTTTACCCAAGATTCCATACCATTTTTGACATATTGGCTGTCAGTATGAATTTCGATTTCTTTGTGTTTTTTCGCGGCAGTCAAAGCACGAATAACCGCGGTCAATTCCATTTGATTATTGGTAGTATTTTTTTCGCCACCGCAACGTTCCGCAATATTCACACCATCAGTAGCAATAAATCCCCATCCGCCTGGGCCTGGGTTACCTAAACAACTACCGTCTGTCCAAATTTTTAGCATTTTATTTAATATCCTTTTTGTGATATAATATCATAAAATGAAATTCAATGCCAAACAATTACAGCAAATGTCAAATGTTGCACGCTCTTGCGCGCTGGGTGCGATTTTGTCTGCACACAGCGGACATATTGGAATTGTGCTGGATGCGGCGGAAATGATGACATGCGTTTTTGCGAATCATTTACGCTCCGGTGTGGACAGGTTTATTTTGTCCGCTGGTCATGGCAGTGCTTTGTTGTATTCTGTATTAAAATTATCTGGTTATAAAATTGGTGATTTGAAAAAATTCAGGAAATTTGGCGGGTTACCCGGTCATCCAGAATATGGAATTGACGGCGTGGATGCAACAACTGGTCCGTTGGGCCAGGGCGTAGGAAACGCAGTTGGTTTGGCTTTGGCACAAAAAATTCGCGGAATATCTGGGTTTACATATTGTATTTGTTCAGACGGCGATTTAACCGAAGGTGTATCATACGAATCGCTGGCGTTTGCGGGTCGTATGAAAATAAATAATTTGATAGTTTTGTGGGATGACAACAAAATGTCCATAGACGGTGTTGCACAAACAGATATAGATGTAAATTCCCGTATGCGTTCAATGGGTTGGAATGTTATGTCTGTGCGTGGCAACGATATTACATCTATTGAAAATGCTTTGGACAGGGCGAAGAAATCAGGAATGCCTGTGTTCATACAATGCAAAAATGTTTTGGGTCGCGGTTCGTCTTTGGAAAACGATCACAGGGCGCATGGATATGCTTTGTCTGATACTGAATTATTAGATTTGATTGCAAAAAATACATGTCCAGAAGGTGTTGATTTATGGGATATAGTTGCCAGTCGGCCAAAGGCAAAAATTGATAAAATGACTGCGGTTTTGCCACGTGTAAAGATACCAGTAACCCCGGAAAAAATTTCCACACGTGAATTGTCGGGTGTATATCTTGATTTGTTGATGCAGGCGGGTGCAGATTTGGTTACGGGGTCTGCTGATTTGGCGGAAAATACACGCGTTAAAACATCTGTGTCCAAAGATATCAAAGTTGGCGATTTCAATGGAAATTATATAAATTATGGTGTTCGCGAACATGGTATGGGTGCAATGATGAATGGTTTGGTTGCCGGTGGTGTTCGTCCAGTTGGTGCAACATTTTTGGCGTTCAGTGATTATATGCGACCTGCAATTCGAATCGCGGCACTGTCGGGGTTGCCAACAATTTATGTCTTTTCACACGACAGCATTTGTGTTGGTGAAGATGGCCCAACGCATCAACCAATTGAACAATTACCGTCTTTGCGTTTAATCCCGAATTTCCAGGTTTATCGCCCATGTAACATGGCAGAGGTTGCATATTCATGGAACGCAATGATTCGTGATTTGAAAAATCCGTCTGCGCTGATTTTGTCGCGCCAAAAATTCAAGCAAATTCCAACACCAAACGATTCGGAAATTGCACGTGGTGGATATGTGATATATCCTGCAAAATCAGGTAATGCAAAAACTACATTGGTTGCGACGGGATCGGAGGTTCCGTTGGCTGTTGAAATTGCTTCGCGGTTCAAACATGTCCAGGTTGTATCTATGCCAAATGTTGGTGTATTCAAAGCACAAGATGATAAATACAAAGATAAAATATTACGCGGTTGTGTAATCGCCATAGAAGCATCGGTCCCAGACAGTTGGTTTGAAATTGCAGATGCGGTTATCGGTGTTGATAAATTTGGTGCATCTGGGGCGGCAGATACTGTGTATAACGAATACGGATTTGATGTTGATAAAATAATAAGTGAAATAAAACCGTACATAAAATAATGTCATCCGATATGTTTTTTGTTTTGTCAAATGGGGAACAGGTTCCTGTGGTCATAGAAACCAGACGCGGAATGCGTAATGTAACTTTGCGACCAAAAACAACTCCGCATTTTGAAATACATATATCAAAGCCGTGGACAACATCAAATGATTTTGTGTTGAAATTTTTAGAATCTAAACGCAAATGGATAGAAAAGATTTTTAATAACGCACCAAAAAAAGAACATTTGATGCCGGGTGATAAAATAGAATTTTTGAACCATACGGTATCTTTGATTCATAATCCAAAATTCAAATCTGATAATTATTTGGATAATGAACAAACAATATTGTGTATTGGGGGTGGGGTGGACATGTTCGAAAGACGGGTTCGTGATTTTATCAAAAGTGAATTTTTGAAATCTGTAAAGCAAATCATAAAAACAACACCACGTGAATTTTGGCCGAATCGCATCAGTTTGCGTGATACTACTTCGCGGTGGGGGTCGTGTTCTTCAAACAAGAATATTTCTTTTTCGTGGCGATTGGCGTTTGCCCCGTACGAAGTAATGCGATATGTTGTTATGCATGAATTGTCCCATATAAAACACATGGATCATTCACCAGAATTTTGGGCAACTGTGACACAACTGTATGGTTTCGGTGTCGAAAAAGCAAAAAGATGGTTGTCGCATAACGGTGGGAATTTACATAAGTATTTTTAAGAAAAAAAGTGCTTTTATTAATTGTTATTTTATGATAACATAAAGACATAAGAAAACAAAAGAAAGGAAGAAAATATGAAAAAAATCGCTTTTTTGTCCTTGATGATGGTGCTTGGCGGGGGGGCTTTTGCCGCAACATATGAATGTAATTTACAAGATATTGGCAGTCGTTCTGGACGTGATAATTTCTTGTATGTTTCTGCGTCAGAATATTCCAAGGGAAATGATCATGCTTTTGCTATGGTTTGTGGGCACAAGGATATACATGGCTGTGAACAGAATGCGATAGTTGCTGTTCGTGGACCACATTATTTGGAAAAGACATACAGAGATGGTTTTGCGATTTATCGTTGCGATCATGCTGCTGCTAATAACGGGTGGTCGTATATTTCTGATGGTGGATCACAAGTACCAGATTGTAGGGGTGGTTTTTCGGATCTTGTTTCTTTGGGCAGAATGAACGATGGTGGTGCAGAATATTTTTGTAAAAAAAGCGCTTTTCATTATACAACACACGGTTCTTACTGTAAGGATGCAAATTTAACAAACGGAAATTTGTGTGTGTTGCGTTCATGTGAATCAATGTTTGTAGGTAATCAAGATGCTATAAATTGTTGCAAGGAAGAACGTTTAGGGTTGGCAGAATGGAATGCGTCTGCTGGCAAATGTCAATGTATTACTGATGCCAAACCAGAATGGAATGGCCAACAATGTGCTGCCCGTGGTAATGGTGGCCAAGGTGGTGGTTATGGCAACGGCGGTGGAAATGCTAACTGGAATCAAAATTGGAACAATAATGATGCAAATGCGTACAGCAGCTCTTCCAGCCAGGCGGGTTCATTATCTTCCAGTGAATCTGGTGCATCAGCAACAAACAGAAATGATATCAACAATCGTTCCGGGGACAGTAAATCTTCAGCACAAGGTGGTAATGTTGGGGATATCAATATTGTTAATGTTATAAATTCTTGTATCTATGAAGGAAATAATCGAACTACATGTGAAAAAATGCGTGAAGAACCAGATTGCGAAAGAGATTACGCTGGATTCCCAGAATTGATTGCTTGTTGTATTCATCAAAAGGTTCATTTGACAACGTTTGCTGCAGGTCGTTCTTGTCAGTGTTTGGAAGCTGATATGGAATGGGATTCTGAAGCAAGAACATGTATGAAGAAAACAAAGAGACAACAACATAGTGGTCAGACTTGTGCCCAGAAATATGCCAGTGCGGGAACTTTGCGTATCGCATGTTGCAACATGGGGAACAACGCAATTTGGGATGGTCAAAACTGTCTTTGCGGTGATTACAGTAGAAGCGTTGTAGACCCGAACTTAGAATTTGTATTCAGCGGTCAACAAACAGGTAGTTATTGTAGACAAAAGACAAGTCAGGACAATCATGATAACGACAATCATAACAATAATAATACTCCTGTATCTTGTTATTACTCTTTGGGTATAAAGGTAAGATGTAAGAATGGATCAAAGTTGGAAGCAAACACAAGACATATGTTTACGTTCGCAGCATCAGAAGGTGTCAGCACCTCCGCCGGTCAAACATGTGTGTTGCCAGGTGTTGTCGATGTAGCTAGGTTGATGCAAATGTTCTGTCAAGAAAGTGGCAGTACAGTATATGACGGTCCAGATGATGCAGCAGTTGAAGCAGCAAAATCAAGTTTGCAATCTTTCTTCCAGACTGCTCAAAGTACAGCCAGTGTTTGGAAAAACGACGAAGGTAAATTTAATACTGCACGTTTGGCATCAGACGCCACAGCCGGTGTTGTTTTAGGTACTGTCGGTGGTATCGTATCCGCCAAGGTTATTAAAAAGAAACAACTGGAAAAAGGTTATGACGTTTTGAATTGCACAATTGGTGGTCAAAAGATTGCTGATTGGGGCGATGAATTCCAGGTAGGTTACAGCAGATAATCAAAATAAAGAACCCGCGATTGCGGGTTTGTTTATTGCTATATCTTTTCCGTTTGTCATTGCGAGCGCAGCGTGGCAATCCAGGTCTGTTATGTGTCGGCTTTGCCG
>JAKSTB010000013.1 GCA_024402815.1 Alphaproteobacteria bacterium
AAGAGTTCCACTAACAACCGCTCCTTTCTTTAACGGAGCGTTGTTGTTATCGGCACTTTGAGTTAATTGTTTGATACCCAATGTGATGCGTTCTTTTTCTGGGTTGATGTCCAAGATTTTTGCTGTGACTTCCTGACCACGAACAAATTTCTTCAATTCTTCTTCGTCCAGTTTATCCCATGACAAATCAGAAATGTGAATCATACCATCCAAATCAGGTGTCAACGCAACGAACAAACCGAATTCAGTTGTATTCTTGATTGGACCTGTGACAACATCACCAACCTTGTGTGTAGATGCAAATTCATTCCATGGATTTGGTAACAATTGTTTATATCCCAATGAAATACGGCGTTTTTCTTGATCAATATCCAAAACAACGACATTGACTTCCTGGCCATTTTGCAAAACTTTGCTTGGGTGAATATTTTTGTTTGTCCATGACAATTCAGACATGTGTACCAAACCTTCGATATTGTTACCCAAATCAATGAATGCGCCGTAATCTGTCAAAGATACAACTTTGCCGGAAACTGTATCGCCGATATTGAACGCTTTGGAAGCTGTTTCCCAAGGATCTTCTTCCAATTGTTTAATACCCAATGAAATACGGTGAGATTCTGGATCAAATTGAATAACTTTGACTGTGATTTTTTCGCCAACATGAACCAATTCACGTGGATGATTGATACGTTTCCAAGACAAATCTGTTACGTGCAACAAACCGTCAACACCACCCAAATCAACGAATACACCGTAATCTGTGATGTTTTTGACTGTTCCTTCCAATACAGCGCCCAATGAAATGTTTTTCATAGCTTCTTTCTGGGCAGCTGCGATAGTATCAGCCTGGATTGCACGACGGGATACGATTGCGTTTGTGCGCAAAGCATCCATTTTCAAAATACGGAATTTGTCTTTCAAACCAATCAAAGATTTTGCATCACGCACAGGTTTATGATCAACCTGGGATGATGGCATAAATGCGAATACACCGTTGATATCCACTGTATAACCACCGCGGACAACATCGATAATTGTACCTTCTGGGTCGATACCTTCGGCAACGGTTTTTTCCAAATCTTTCCATGCTTTTTCAGCACGAGCTTTTGTATAAGACAGAACTGCAGTTCCTTCGCGAGATTCATAACGTTCAACAAAAACGTCAATGATATCACCAACAGATGGAACAGATGCGCCGAATTCTTTTAATGGAATACGACCTTCTGATTTCAAACCAACATCAACGAAAGCGAAATCGCCACGGATGTCTTTCACAGTTCCTTTGGTTGCATAACCCTGCAAAGTTTCTTGTGTGCCATAGTTTTTATCAAACAATTGGACAAAATCTTCGCCGGATAATGGATTAAATAAATCTTTGGATAAATCTTTCATAAGAATTTAACAAAGTTTGCCATCGTCATATTTATATTTAGCAAAGACGAGGTCTTGTGGGGTTAATCGGACTGATTCCACGCCCACCCGCGAAATCCAGAGAATTATATAGAGTTTTTTTCGAAAAAGCAAGGATTTTTAAGATTTTTTTACAACGATTCATTGATAATGGGATTTTTTGTGTTAATGTTTGAATAAACAGGCAACCAAAGGAGCCTATAATGGCGGAAAACCAAAAAAACAATCCACAGGTTCGTAAATATGCAAAAACAATGACCGTTGTTATGGTCATTTTCATAGCTGTGTTATGTGGGACTGTGATTCACAACAGAAACAAAAAACGCGACGAAATGCGCGAAAAAGAACAGGCGCGTCGTGAAATGCGTGGCAATATGTTTGGACAATATGTAATCCAAGATACACGCAATTGGGTACTGCAAAATATGGACGAAGCCAATATAAATGCTACTGCTGCGGAATATCATAAAGATTCTGCCAATTTTAACAGCGAAATGGGTAGATTAAGCCAAGATTCAACTAAATACGCCATGGCTATCTTTCGTGATGCTGGGTTGATTAATGCATTGGATGATTTGAAGAAAAAGGAAGTTTCTTTCCAAGATGCTATGGATTATATAGATTCCCAAGAATCAACACACACATATGTAAAGAAAAAGTCTGTTGTATATGTTGAACATGATGGTCAAGGTGGCTTTGTTGCATGGAACGAATTTGTTCCTGGGGATACTGTGGTTGAATATAACAGAAGCCCTGCCCGTATCATGAAAATAAATAAACGGCATTTGCGTAATATTTCTTTGGATTTGGCAACGCGTCGTGCCGGCAGAAGACGTTAAAAACAAAACCCCACAAATGTGGGGTTTTTAATTATCTGGCAACATCACCTTGTAATTTTTCGTGACAGATATAACCTTTCAAATTATATCCATCTTTGGCGGTCCAATTCAATATGCCATTCCAATTTTCATTTGGAATTTCCATTGTTGGCAATTTGTGTGGTTCGCGTGATAATTGTTTTTTGACCTGGGGAATATGATTTTCATAAATATGAACGTCACCCAGATTGCCACGCAATACACCCGGTTCATAGCCCAATTCTTTCGCCAGCAACAATAACAACATAGCATATGAAGCGATATTAAATGGAACGCCCAAGAACATGTCACACGAACGTTGGTTCCATATCAAATTGACTTTGTTATTGTGAATCAAGCTTTGCCACGAATAGTGGCATGGTGGTAACCCCATATTTTTTTCATATGTTGGATTCCACGCATTAACAATCAAACGGCGATCTGTGGGATCGGTTTTCGCCTTGTTAATAATAGTTTGTAATTGGTCAATGCCAGGATTTTGTGGATCAAAATTATCCATAGGGTCATCAGGATTAAATTTATAAGTTCCGTTCCAATGACGCCATTGCCATCCATACACAGGGCCCAAATCACGGCATTCGTCCATGGCTTTGGTTTTTAATTTTTCTTCCATTTCTGGGGGAATACAATAATTTGACTTAATAAATTGTGCTTTTTGTTCTTCGAACACGGGCATCCACGCATCAATATTTCCCCATTGATTCCAAATCTTACAACCCCTGTCCTGTAACCATTTTTTATCAGTTATACCTTTGATAAAAAATTCTAGTTCTGTAAGGATTGTTTTTGCCCCCATTTCTTTAGTGGTCAACAATGGAAAACCATCTTTCATATCATGTGTAAATGTTGCGCCCCATGGAATACGAATTGTTGGGATGCCTGTGCGATTGTCAGATTTTGTGCCATTTGTCAGGCAATTATTCAAAATGTCTAAATATTGTTTCATGACTTTTTTCCTTTCGTTTTTGCTACATCCCCTATCCCATTGGAGGTTTGTGTTATAACAAAAAAGTATATTTATTGTCAATGAAAAAAACCGCCGTTTCGGGCGGTTTAATCTTTGATTTTCGTAACGATAATTTTTATTTTACCGCTGTCACTTTGAATAATTCGTCTGCTGGAACAGATTTTTCTTTCTGTTTGACATGTGTCAACATTGCATCCAATGCTTTTCTTTCGAACAGCATTCCGCGCAACATAGTAACAGCATTTTGATTTTTGTTATAAAATTCAAAAATCTGTTTTGGATCTGGATATCTGGATGCTTCATCCCAGATAGCTTTTTGCAAATCGTCGCGTGTAACTTCGACTTTGTTCTGGGTGCCCCATTCTGCCAAGATAAGACCCAATTTTACACGGCGTTCTGCATCTTTGCGTTCTTTTTTGTCATCCCATTTATGATCGTGGCCGTGTTCGGCATTGTGATGGTCGTGTTCTGCTTTGGCCATTTCATATTCTTGTTCAACCAAAGTTTCTGGTAAATCCATTTTAACTTTGTCCGCCAAAGTGTCCAACAATTCATTACGCATATCGCGTTGTGCCGCTTCTTCGTATTGATTGTTGATTATGCCACGGATGTGTTCTTTCAATTTTTCAACAGATTCTTGACCAACTTGTTTTGCCAATTCATCGTTCAATTCAGGCAAAATGTGATGGCGAACTTCGTGAACAAAAACTTCAAATCTGGCGTCTTTGCCGGCCAAATTTTCCGCATGATAATCGGCAGGAAATTTAACATTTACATCAAATTTATCACCGCTTTTATGACCAATAACTTGATCTTCGAATCCTGGGATAAATGCACCAGAACCCAAAATCAAATGATGTTTAGATGCTTCACCGCCTTCGAAAGCGTCTTTGCCGATAAATCCCTTGAAATCGATAACTGCGACGTCACCGGATTTAGCTTTGTATTTTTCATCTTGTTTTTCAGCAACACTGCGTGCTTTTCTGATGTTTTCCAATGCAACATCAACTTCTTTTTCGTCCAATTTAGCAACTTTCTTGGTTACTGTGATTTTATCTAAATCAATTTCTGGCAAAGTTGGCAAAATATCAAATTCCATAGAATATTCGACATCTTTACCGATTTCCCAACCACCTAAATCAATTTTTGGTTGTCCAGCCAAACGGATGTGTTTTTCAGCCAAATAATTGTTCATATCATTGTTTAATGCTTTGTCAATAGCTTCGCCGTATGCAGATGCATTGTATTTTTGACGTAAAACAGTTAATGGAATATGTCCAGGGCGAAAACCAGCGATTTTTGCGTTTTTGCCGAATTCTGTCAAAACTTCGTCAGCCATTTTTTGAATTTCATCCGCGGCAATTTTGCCGTTCACAGAATAATGTAAATCTTTGATTTTTTCTTTTGTAAACATAAATTCATCCTTTGGATATGTGTAAGCTGTGCGTGATTATACATGTATTTTTTTCAAAATTCAACATAAACCTTTATGAAAATACGCCGATTTCACAAAAATTTAATACGTTCTTAAGTTGGTTGTTTGGTATTTAAAACATCCTGACAAATTTTTTCCTATGTCATAACCACCATGTCCGTTGTCCTTTATGCAAGCATGATTTTGCTTTGCAACCAACCAGGTTAACACTTCTCGAGCTTTAAACCCTTTGATTTCATACAAGATTTCGCCTTGGGCATCCATTAATAATGACGAATAAGAATACAACGAAGATAATATTTTGCCACGATTTCTGTATATTCTGCCCAGGTCGACCAAAAAGAAATTATCGTTAATTTTAGTTACGACAAAATGTATGTTTTGGGAATCGTGATAATAATCTCTGTTCTGGGTGTTGTTATATGTTTTTAACACTGTTTGAATTTGGTCTTTATTTATATACGTTTTTTGTATTTTTAATTCTTTTTCGGGTTTTATTATATCCAACACTTTTTGTGCATGTTGACCTAAATTGGTAATAAAAGCGTGTCTTTTGTCGATTGCTTCTTTTGTAGGAATGTCTGATAAAATATTATTTATCGCAACAGAATCACCCCAAAATGCATCCAATACAATATTGCCATTGGCATTCATCAAATATGTAATCGGTTTCATATTTTTGGTGATGTTGACTAAAAACAAATCGTCGTTAAATTGGATAACTTCTTTTAATTTTCCAACAGCAGCCCCGTTTCGTATGTTTGCATATTGTGGGGCTGTCAAAATTTCGTTTGCAGGAATTGTTTTGCGTGTTGCTGCCGGTTTTATTTTGTCCCAAATAGCTTTTGCGCCAGGGTATTCATCTAATTTAACCCAGTTTATTTGTTGATGACGCGTAAAACAGGCCTTGACTTTTTGGCAATAGTCAGATAATTTCTTCTTTGTTTTCATCATATTTATAACATTTTCTTTTTTTGTTTATTTGTAATTAACTTACACACTTGTATATAATATAAAAATACAAGTTTGTCAATGAATTCGGCAAAAAAATAAGAAACCGCCCGTTTGGGCGGTTTGTGAATAAACAGTTTCGCAAATATTAACGTTTGCTGAAATGGGTAGAACGACGAGCTTTGTGGAAACCAAAGTGTTTACGTTCTACAACACGGCTATCGCGTGTCAAGAATCCAGCAACCTTCAAAGCTTTGCGTAAATCTGGTTCTGCTTTTTCCAATGCTTTGGAAATACCATGTTTCACAGCACCGGCCTGGCCTGATAAACCACCACCAGATACCATTGCGATAACATCGTATGAACCATCGCGTTTTGTAACGTCAAATGGTTGAACCAAAATCATTTGCAAAACGGAACGTTTGAAATATTCTTTCATAGGTGTTCCATTAACAGTGATGTTGCCTTTGCCCGGCATCAAATAAACGCGAGCAATAGAATCTTTACGTTTACCTGTTGCATAGATAGCAGAAGACAATTTAGCATCAATAACGACTGCTTTTGCAGGTGCTGTTTTTGCGGTCGTTGTTTTTGTTTCTTTTGCTGTTGCTGTCTTTTTTGCAGGGGCAGCTTTTTTAACTGTTGTTTTTGCCGCTGGTTTTTTTGCGGTTGTTTTCTTTGTTTCTGTCATTATTCGCCCCTTTTGTTTTTACGGTTCAAAGCACCAAAATCAACAACAATTGGATTTTGTGCGGCGTGTTTATGTTCTGCACCTGCGTATACGTGCAATTTTGTCAAACGTTTGTTTGCCAAAGCAACTGCAGTGCGACGGCCCATCATGCGTTTTACAGCATTTGTAACCAATTTTTCAGGTTTTTCAGAACGCATTTGACCCAATGTACGTTCTTTGATTCCGCCAGTCCACAAAGAATGCCAGAAGAATTTTGTTTTTTCTGCCTTGTGACCAGTTAATGCAACTTTGTCAGCATTGATAATGATAACATGATCACCACAATCCATATTTGGTGTCCATGTTGCTTTGTTTTTACCACGCAAGATGTTTGCTGTATATGCAGCAAGACGACCTAACGTGCAATTTGTTGCGTCAATCAGATACCATTTGGCTTCTAATTCGCACTTTTTTAACGATTTTGTCGTTGTCATTGTTTTTTTACCTTTAGTTGTTGTTAAAAATAACGCGCCTATTATGTTGCAAATAGGCGCAAAAGTCAAGAAAAATCTATATGGTATTATTATACCGTATATCACATTTCGCTTGGTATCTTCAACCCCATCAAATTGATCAGTGTCGACAAAGTATCAAAGGCCAATTTAGCAAAATACAAACGGCCCTGCTTTGTTGTTTCGTCTATGTCGTCACGCAATATTGGGCAATTATGATAGAAATTGTTCACCAATTGACATAAATCATATGTATAATTTGCGACCATATCGGTTGCACGATTATCACACGCAGTCAAAATCATGTGTTCAAAATCCATAATTTCAATCAATAAATTGCGTTCTTCGATGGATAAATCAAAATGTTCTGGTTTCGTGATTTGTGTGTTTGCGCGTTTCAACACAGAATTCAAACGAACCGCAGTATACAATATGTATGGACCTGTACGGCCTTCGAAACTGGTTACGGATGCGGGTTCAAAGATATAATCTGATTTTACATCGTGAAGTAAATCGTTGAATTTAACCGCAGCCAAAGCAATAGATGTTATTGTTTCATCATCTAATTTTTTACCAGATTCGGCAACACGTTCCCGGACTGCTTCGTTGGCAATATCAAAGATATCGTCCAGACCAGCTGCATTGCCATCACGTGTTTTAAATGGTTTGCCGTCTTTACCATTTATAGTTCCATATCCAATATGTTCGAATTTATCGTATGGATATATTCCGGACATGTCTGCAACACGGAACAGTTGTTCAAAATGCAAAGATTGACGCAAATCTGTGAAATAAATGATTGTATCTGGGTTATCAACCTTTTTACGACAATACACAGCAGATAAATCTGTGGTGTCATATGTGTCGGCACCACGTGAATCTTGCCACATATATGGGGGCATCGGCGCATTATCTGTATCGCGTTTAACATTTATACACAACGCGCCATCGCTTTCGTAAATCATGTGTTTAGCGTTTAATATTTTTTCTACTTCGTCGATATATTGTGCAGCATTACGTTCGCCCAAATCGTAATCAAATGGTAATATATTCAATCTTTGAACTGTGGCGTTCATAGATTTTAACGATATAGCCAAAAATTTTTCATATAACGCAAAATATCCCGGATGTCCGTTTTGGAATTTAGCTTTGATTTCTTGGGCGCGTGCCTGAAATTCAGGGTCTTGTTTTGCCAAAGCTGACGCTGATGGATAATATGTGTCCAAATCTTTTGGATCAATATCATAATATACTGGTTTTGTTGGGTCAAAATCATCCTGGAAATATGGTAATTCTGGGTGCAAACGTTCTATCCATGCGATAACCAATCCCATTGGTTTACCCCAATCGCCAATATGATTCCATGAAAATGTTTTATGCCCCAAGAATTTGAACATGCGGTTCAAAGTGTCCCCCACAATAGATGTACGCAAATGTCCAATATGCAGAGATTTTGCGACATTATATGCGCCGTAATCCATATCTATGGTCAAAGGGTTTTCCGCCTTCATAGGTTTTGGTGCTGTGGTGTTCTGTAACAAAAAATTGTCCTTGATTTCGATGTTAATAAAACCAGGTCCCGCCACAGAAACATCTGCGATAAAATCCAATTCTTTTAACAAAGGAACAAATTCATTTGCCAATTCGCGTGGATTTTTGCCAACTGTTTTTGCCCCAACCATAGCCACATTTGTAGAAAAATCGCCAAAATCACGATTTTTTGTTGTTTCCAGTTTTGCAACAAATCCCAATTTTTTATTTATTTCGTCTGATACATATTTATAAAGATTCATCTATAAAACTCCGTATAAATTATAAAGGTAATACAACACGAACTTTCAATCCCCCTAATTCGCTGTTTTCCAGGAATATCTGTCCGCCGTGATTTTCAATCGCAGTTTGGGCAATTGACAATCCCAAACCTGTTCCGCCAGTTGAATCACTTCGGGATTCATCTAAACGGACAAATGGTTGCAGTGCCAATGCCTTTTTATCGTCTGGTATGCCTGGGCCATCATCTTCTATTATTACTGTAACTGAATCAGGTGAATCTAATTCCGTTATTTTCAAAGTGTTTTTCGTATAACGTGCCGCATTTTCAATAATATTTGTAAATGCAGACGTCAAAGATGAAGGGCGAGCATAAAATTGAACTGGACTTTCAGGCAAATCTAATAAAATTTCTTTGTCTGGTGCGGAATCACGTGCAATACGAATTAACATTGCAGGTAATTCAACCGTCTGTTCAATTTCGGGCATTTCACCACGGGCAAACGCCAAATAGCCGTTAACCATTTCTGTCATGCGATCAATGTTATTTAATAAGTCCTCTTTGATTGCAGAATCTGTTTCCACAGCCAATCGCATACGGGTCAAAGGTGTTTTCAAATCATGACCAACTGCGTTCAACATGTCTGCACGTGTTTTGTTGTAACGTTTCAGGCGTTCTTTCATCGTAATCATTGCGTTGGCCGCTTCCCTGATTTCAGCAGAACCACTGGGTTGAAAATCTGGCACGTCCATACCACGACCAAATTTATTAGCGGCTTTGGCTATGTTACGGATACTGCGTGTGTGCGATACAATAAATGGTGTAATCAGTATAGAAACAATCAGCATAGATCCAAATATCCATATCAAAAATACTTCTGTGCTGGTTGAATAAATACGATACATAGATGTTCCAAATGTCGCAATTTTGCCGTTTTTGGTTGGAACATCAATATATAATAAACGTTTTGATCTGTCGATATAGATAGATGCACGTTGTTTAAGTTTATTACGCAGGGCTGATGCTAACTGTCCCGCTTCCATTGAATGATTGTCGTTTTCTTTTGGTCTGTTCAATTTTTCGTTTATAGACACATTTATTCCAATATCATCAGCCAACATTTGCCCGGATTTTTCATCGCCCGCATCCATAAAATGCATAATAGATGCCACTTCGCCGGCCAATGTACGTGCCAATGTGGCGTGTACCCTTTTCCAGTGATTACTGAAAAAAGCATTGGTCACCAAAGACAATGCCACAACCAATGGTATCAGCACCATTAAAATGGTTCTGGCTAAAAAACTGCGAGGCATAATTTTCATTTTTTCTACCGTTTGGTTAATATTATTTTATAACCCATTCCGCGAACGGTTATAATATCTAAAGTTGATAATACACTATTTATTTTATTCCGCAAGCGTTTTGCAACCATAGGGGTCGCAGAAACTGTATTACCAATAGGATTTAACAAATTTTGTAATAATTTTTTCTCTTCTTTGGACAGGGAGAGCAATTTATCGGGCTGATTATCTTCTAAATGAACGAAAAATTCATCATTTACGAACACTAATCCCGTTGGCAATTGGTTTAATTCTGGTTTTTGGGCAACATTTTTAGTGATATTATTCAATCTTAATACCAATTCCTGTAATTGAAACGGTTTGGACATATAATCATTTGCCCCAACGGTCAGCCCATCAATCGTGTTTTGCGCGCCAGACATAGCCGTTAACATAATTACAGGTGTCATATTGCCGTCTGCCCTGATTTCTTTCAAGAAACTTAACCCATCTTGGCCTGTCATCATTCGGTCCAGAACAATAGCATCCACAGATATGCGATTCAATATGTCTTTGGCGATTTCTGCTGATTGGGCGTTGATAATGTTGAACCCTGCTTTGTGTAAACCAATACGCAAAGCATTTTGCAACATTTCGTCATCATCAATAACAAGTATTGTTTTGGCCATTTGTTTTTTGCTTTATGCGGGCATTTTATTGCCAGACATAAAAAACTTTATTTTTCCAAAGCTTCTACCGCATATTCGCCAGGTTTAATATTGCGGTTTTGGCTGTCCGAGTTAAATGTAGTAGCACGGAATTTGGAACCATTTGTTGTAAATTCTGTCTTGAATACCAAATATCCAGAGCTACCGCCCATAGTTGAACCCTGCATTCCAACAGAATAATATCCACCAATTAAACCATAATCTAAATCAATATAATCTATGTTCAATAACAAAGATACATTTGATACACCATCACTGGTTAATTTGCATGCAAATTCGCGGTTAATCAAAGTTGCTTGGGAATTATTAGGAACCGCGATATCCATAACTGTTGGTTCGCAACCACGTTGAATACCATTTACCTGCATTTCGTATTCCATAGTTGCAGTTGCACGGGATAAACCTGTGGACAAATTGACCTGGGAAATTGTGGCTTTCGGTATTTTTATCAAAGCATTTGCAATACCGCTGCGCACAGGGAAAGATATTCCAGATTGCAAGCAACTGCGTGAAAAAGGATCTGCTTCACATATATATAAACGTGAATGAGCATTGGTCAGGAACATATTTGATAAACTGTTGAACAAAAATGTTCTGGTGATGCGGTCATTCAAACGTGTGCAGTTAAAATCACGACATATAATTGTTGGGCGTTCTGTAAACATAACACCAGGATTTGCGGCTACTTCCTGGGAACGCATTTCATAAATCATTTCATCATAATCAAATTCATCATCCATATTCATGAATTCTGATTCTGGAATAAAGTTAGGATCATCAGGATATGCATGATAAGATTGAACTGGAATTTCGTTATATACAGTTTGAAATTCTTCGTATGAGTAATCGTCATAGTCAGCGGCATTTGCCCCGCTGATGCTTAATGCAAATATTCCAACCAACAAAATAATTTTTTTCATCTGTTTTACCTTTGTATGTGGTTTTTCAGGGATTCATCAGCAAACATCGCTCATAAAAAGCGCGTCATTTTAATGAACCTGTGTCAATATTAAAGTATTTTGCGGGTGTATGTCAAAACAAAAAAATATTTTTATTGAAAATGATAATAGATTTGTTCTATAAATATATGCAAGAAAAGAAAATACATAAGGTGAAAATATGGTAGATGTTATAATTTCTGGGGAATCTGGTAAATTACACGCAGTTTATCACAAATCTGAAATCGAAGCCGCCCCATTGGCTGTGGTTCTGTCTGGCAGTCCACGTCAAAAATATCACATGAACGACAGGGTTTCATATGCTATGTTCAGGGCTTTCATGGACATTGGATTTTCTGTGGTTCGGTTTAATTATCGTGGCGTTAATGATTCCGAAGGTTCAATCGGGACAACAGCAGATAATATATTAGATATAGCGACAGTCATCGATTGGATTCAAAATAAAAACGAAGACAGCGATAAAATTTGGCTGGCTGGTCATCAATTGGGTGCATGGTATGTTTTGCAACTGATGATGCGCAGACCTGAAATTTCTGGATTTGCGTTGGTATCGCCTGACCCAACTATTTCTGACTTTGGATTTTTATCTCCACGTCCAAATCGTGGGGTGTTGTTGCAAGGTATGAATGAAAGTGCTGAATCTGCTTCTTTTGGTGCGCATTTGACCCAGATTTTGAAAAAACAGGCGCAAATTGATTTGGAAACAATTCGTGTTAAAAATTCAGATGCAGATTATTCACAACCTGCAGACCTGCGCCAGATGTATAATGATTTAAAGGCCTATGTTGGTCGTGAAAATGCGGATAACGCATTGTTATAATAATATGATGGAAGAAGAAAAACGTTTTTTAGATCCAAATATTCCAGATGAAATGGCCGCGACTATTCGTCCAAAAACTCTGGATGATTTTATTGGGCATGATGCGTTAAAGCAAAATTTGTCTGTGTTTGTTACGGCGGCGCGCAATCGTGGCGAAGCAATGGACCATGTTTTGCTGTATGGCCCCCCGGGATTGGGTAAAACAACTTTGGCACATATTATTGCAAATGAATTAAAGACAAATTTTCGTGCGACATCTGCACCTATGTTGACCAAACAAGGCGACCTGGCGGCGATATTGACGGCATTGGAACCTATGGATGTTTTGTTTATAGATGAAATTCACAGATTGCCAACCGCCATCGAAGAAGTTTTATATTCCGCAAAGGAAGATTTCAAGCTGGATATTATGTTGGGCGAAGGTCCAACCGCTAAAAGTGTGCGTATAGACCTGCCTCCGTTCACTCTGGTTGGTGCGACAACTCGTACCGGGTTATTATCTAATCCTCTAAGGGACCGATTTGGTATTGATTTAAGATTGTCTTTCTATTCAGCGGCCGATTTGGCAAAGATTATAATGCGCAGTGCAAAAATTCTGGGGACGATGATTGACATTCATGGTGCCGAAATGTTGGCAAAATCTTCACGTGGAACACCACGTATTGCGAACAGATTATTAAAGCGTGCGCGCGATTTTGCTACTGCAAACGGCAAAGATGTCATAGACGCCGATGTTATCAAACAGACTTTGTATCAATTACACATTGACGAGGTTGGTTTGGATGAAATAGATCGCGAATATATCAACGCGATAATAAAACATTATGCGGGTGGCCCTGTCGGAATCGATAATTTGGCGGCGGCGTTGTCTGAACCTGCTGATACTATCGAAGATGTCATAGAACCATACCTGATGCAGTTGGGATTTGTGCAAAGAACCCCACGTGGCCGTGTTGTAACAGAAGAAGGATACAGACATCTGGGTTTTGAGAAATAACTTTAAAAACACAAAATATCAATATGAATAAAGAACATATTTTTAATTTTACTGTTGCGTATGCAGACACCGATGCCGAAGGCGTTATGTATCATGCACGCTATATAGAGGTTGCTGAACGCGCCCGTTTTGAATTATCAAAAGATATAATCATTCCTGATGACGATATTGGATTTGTTGCACGCGAATTGAATATAAAATATATGGCACCAATATTATTGGGCGACACTTTCCAGGTTGAATCTCGGTTCGTAAATATAGGTGGTGCATCTATGGACATAGAACAAAAATTCGTGAAAGATGGTCAAATTTGTGCTATAATGAATATCAAAATTGCATACTTGGGAAAAAATATGCGCCCAAAGGCAATACCCGATGAAATAATAAACATGTTTAAATAACAAAAAAAAGAAAGGAAGGAAATAAATGGAAAACAGTTTTTCTTTGTTATCACTGTTCAGTGGTCGTGATTTAATGACTTTGTTCGTATCTTTGGTTCTGGTCGTGGCCAGTATCATGTCTTGGGCGGTAATTATTGAAAAAATTAGAATGTGGCATTACCAGAAAAGAAATCCTGTATCTGTTAAATCGACAGATAATATGGAAACAATCGTTGATAAATTAATCAGACCTTTCGACAGAAATTTATGGTTTTTGGCGATGGTGTCATATGTCGCCCCGTTTATAGGGTTGTTTGGAACTGTTTGGGGGGTTATGGATTCTTTTGCGTCTATCGGTATAAATCAATCGGTCAGTATTGGTGTTATTGCACCGGGATTGGCGGTTGCTTTGGGGACTACCGCTTTGGGTTTGATTGCGGCGGTACCTGCGGCAATTGCGTATAATGTATTTTGCAAAAAATCTGACGATTTGTACGACAGATTGAATGAAACGGTCAAAGAATTTAAACATAAATAAAAACCAAGGGTGATAAAATATGTCGCGCAGACGTTCTGGCAGATCTGATGCAAATATGTCTTTGACACCAATGATTGATGTTATGACAACTCTGTTGGCGGTGTTTATGGTTACAACCCCTATGCTGATGAATGGTATAGACATAGATTTACCACGTGCGGGTGTTTCCACAATGACTGGTAATGATCATGCTATTCAAATAAGCATAGATTCCAAGGGAAATTATTATTTATTGGACCAACAATTGCCAAGTGATGAAATCGTAAAACGCGTGATTGCAATGCGTGGGGAAAATCCAAATCTGGCAATTACTTTAAGTGGTGATACTCATGCCGATTATGGTGCGGTGATGTTTATGATGGGTAAATTAAAAGATGTTGGTTTTCAACGTGTTGGGTTGCGTACACAGATTTATAACAAATAATGAAAAGACAAACGCAATTTGAAAGTGAAAATTTTTTGATGTCTGTTTTTGGACATCTGGTTTTGTTGGCTTTGTTGATGGTGTCTTTTTCTGTTGTTGTTGAACGGGCAAAATTGGTAACACCGAATCGTATTCAAATTGTCGAATTGGACCTTAGAAATGTAAAAATTTCTGGCCAAGAAACAAAATTATATAATACAAATCCACCCCAAGCGGACAAGGATGTAAAAGACGATAAAAAGGAAAAAGAAAACAAAAAAGCAAAATCTGAACCAGAGATAAAAAAAGAGATAAAACAACCGACTATGGTCGAAGATGAAAGTAAAACTTCAAAAAAAGACAAATCTGCAAAAGAAGATAAAAAACAAGATCCAAAGCCATTGCCACGCAAGAAAACGACCGTCAAAGTCAATCGAGAGGTATTGTCTTTGGACAGAACCTTGAGTGTATCGGTGATTGATGCCCTGCGCGTCGCGTTAACACGGTGTTGGAATATAGATACCACCATGCCAGACATTGAAAATATAAGATTGTCGGCACATTTGAAAATGTTGCCATCGGGTGTTGTTGATCGGGTATGGTTTGAATCAGAATCCAGAGCGGAAACAGACCCTGTTTTTGCTTATGTTTTGGAAACAGTTAAAGAGGCAATCCGTACCTGTTCACCTTTTTCTATGTTGCCGCGCAACGAATTTGAAAAGTGGAAAGATATGGTTTTAACCTTTTATCCCAGCCAGGGAAAAGTTATGTAAAAAAATCGCCCGATTGGCGATTTTTTTAATAAACAGGTGTTCAATAAGCCGGATTCTGTTCAGCCTGAAACGTGTCGAAACACATTAAAGGTTGTGAGCATAATTAATCTGCAAATTGTGTTGCCACAAAATGTCAAGCCCTCTACCCGATTCCTGTAATGACTGGGACATGTCGTTGGAATCCTGCTTGAGGTTGCTGCACATAGAGATTGCCCGTTTCACCGTGAACTTAATCACGCTCGTCTCTGTTGCTCTAATCATCAGGTTGCCCTGTGTGGTCGTTAGCCACTATGTTGTCCCATGCAGTCCGGACTTTCCTCTGAATCAAGAGGTGATTTGATTCAGCTATGCTCTTTCGCACCCATCATATGTTATTGTAGCATTAAAATTAGTGGTTTCAATGGTTTTGTGAAATTATTTTTCACCCATTTTTCTGGCTGAATACAAAACCTTAGTCAAAGTTTCAGCCGCAATTTTACATATTTTTTGTGAAAATGGTCGCATATTCATTTCTTCTGCAACTGTATTGCCAAATGTTTGGGATATAAAATCTATCTGGGACGGGTTTATAATGAAGACATCACTGGTAATTTCTGATGGTTTCAGGTTTTGGATTTCTGGTGTTCTCATGTTTCGCCCCCTATTTTGTTTTACAGGTAAATCATATCATAAAATTCGCAAAGAAAAAATATTTTTTTTAGGAATAAAACTTGTTTTATAAAAAATATTTACTATACCAAGATTATATCTTGACCCGAATATGCAAAATTGCTATAAATTTGTAAAATTATCGATATTCTGGGTATTGGATATCTTGATAAAAGTATAGGTAAGGAAGAAAAATGAAAAATATAATCAAAATGTTGCTGGGTTCTGCAAATGACAGAATTGTGAAATCTTATGAAAAAACAGTTTCAATCATAAATAGTTTGGAATCTAAATATTCATCGATGTCAGATGAAGAAATTCACGGTTTGACCAATGTATTCCGCGAAATGTTGCAAAACGGAAAAACCGAAAAAGATATTTTACCTGATGTTTTTGCCGCTGTTCGTGAAGCGGCCAAACGTTCAATTGGTTTGCGTCATTTCGATGTTCAATTGATTGGCGGTATGGTTTTGGGCAACGGTCAAATTGCGGAAATGAAAACCGGTGAAGGTAAAACTTTGGTTGCTACATTGGCTTTGTATATCAAAGCATTGCAAGGCAAAGGCGCACATTTGATTACGGTTAATGATTATTTGGCATTGCGTGATGCGGGATGGATGGGTCAGGTTTATCGTTTCTTGGGCATGACAATCGGCGTTATCCAACATGATATGTCTGACGAAGACAGACGCACAGCATATAATTGTGATATTACATATGTAACAAATTCAGAATTGGGATTTGATTATCTGCGCGATAATATGAAATTCACCAAAGAACAACAGGTTTTACGTCCGTTCTTCTATGCTATCGTTGACGAAGTCGACAGTATTTTGATTGATGAAGCGCGTACCCCGTTGATTATTTCGGGACCGTCAGAAGACACCAGCGAATTGTATAACAAAGTTGATGCGGTTATCGCTCAATTGGTTCCAGAAGATTATAAAATCGACGAAAAAGACAGACATGTAACATTGACCGAACCAGGAACAGATCACGCAACCACCCTGTTGAAAGAAGCAGGTGTTTTGGTTGGCGATAATTTGTATTCTGCGGAAAATGCGATTGTCGTTATGCATGTTCAACAATCTTTGTTGGCCCACCATTTGTACACTAAAAATGTGAATTATGTCGTAAGAAATGGCGAAGTTTTAATTGTTGATGAATTTACAGGTCGTGTAATGTCTGGCCGTCGTTTTGGCAAAGGTTTACACCAGGCAATCGAAGCCAAAGAACATGTTGTGGTTCAACCTGAAAATCAAACTGTGTCCAGCATTTCGTACCAGAATTTGTTCAGAATGTACCCTACTTTAGCTGGTATGACCGGAACAGCTATGACCGAAGCATCCGAATTCGAAGAAATATATAAATTGCGTGTTGTGACAATACCTACGAATAAACCTGTGATTCGTGTTGATCATCATGATGAAATATATCGCAACAAAGAAGAAAAATACGGCGCTATAATTAAACAAATTGCAGATTGTATGGAACGTAAACAACCTGTGTTGGTTGGAACTGTGTCCATTGAAAGATCTGAAGAATTGGCGGGAATTGTTCGTGAAAAATTGGGAATAAATCCTGCTGTGTTGAATGCAAAACATCATGAATCCGAAGCGAAAATTGTATCCCAGGCTGGTGCGCCTGGGGCTGTAACAATTGCTACCAATATGGCGGGTCGTGGAACTGATATTAAATTGGGCGGTAATGCAGACGATTTGATTGCTGAATTGGACGAAACAGCGCCTGATTTTGAAAAGAAAAAACAAGAAGTTATCGATAAAATCGAAGCAAATAAAAAAATTGTTTTGGAAGCTGGCGGTTTATATGTTATCGGTACAGAACGTCATGAATCCAGACGTATAGATAACCAATTACGTGGTCGTTCTGGTCGTCAAGGGGATCCTGGGGATTCAAAATTCTTCTTGGCTTTGGATGACGATTTGATGCGTATATTTGGTGCTGAAAGATTACAAAATATGTTAACTACCCTTGGGTTAAAGCAAGGCGAAGCAATTACACATCCTTGGATAACCAAGGCTTTGGAAAAAGCACAAAAACGCGTGGAAGCTCGTTATTTTGAAGCCCGTAAAGAATTGCTGAAATATGATGATGTTATGAACGAACAGCGTGTCGTTATCTGTAAACAACGCGATGATTTGATGACGTCTAAAGATTTTGCTCCATTTGTAGAAGAAATAATTGGCGATGTTGTCGAAGCAATCTGTGAAAAGAATATTCCAGAGAAAGCACATCCTATGGATTGGAATATCCAAGGCATCCATGATGATATGGTACGCATATTTGCATTGGATATCACAGATATTGATAATTGGAAACAAGACGAAACAATATCTGAACGCGGTGCGTATGATGTATTGTTCAAATTGGCTATGCACAGATATAACCAGCAATGTGAAAAATATGGTCCAGAATTGATGTTGATGGCACAAAGACAAATGATGTTGTCCGCGCTGGATACAGTTTGGAAACGCCATTTGCAACAGATGGATTATCTGCAAAGTGCTATTGGTTTGCGTGGATATGCCCAAAAGAACCCGTTGTATGAATATAAAAATGAAGCATTGGAATTGTTCAAAAATACAATTGAAAACTTCAAGATTATGTCGGTTGCATACATTTGCCGTATGGAATTAACACGTGCAGATGTTGATAAACAAGCGCAACAACAGGCACAACATGATTCTGAATTGAATGCTGGTGCATCTGAAAACAATCTGTCCAATTTGAATATCAGCCGTAATGCGCTGTGTCCATGTGGGTCAGGATTGAAATACAAACATTGTCATGGGAAGTTGTTGTAATATGTACAGAATACCTTTTGCTGTTGGAAATGTTTTATCGTGGTTCGTGCCTGGTTCCGCACGTCGCAAACGTTTTCGTGGCAAAGTCAATGTAGTTTTATTTCGTCCATATATTGCAAGGTTTATAAAGCGTATATATGGGGAACGTATGAGAACATTGCGGTTTGTAAGACAACGAACATTAAATCGCTTTGTTGCGGTGGCAAATGATAAATATTATGTAAAAATTTTGCGCAATGTTACACACCAACAAATTTGCGATTTTTGTGAATTAATGGATATTGTCAGAAAGGTTGTAAAGGTAGAAATGCCTGTGTGTATAGTGGACAAGAAGTTTCCAATGTATGTTTGTGAAAAAAATTCTGGAACGTTGTTGTGTTCATTTGATAGAGAATATATTTTGGCAAACGCAGATAAAATTGGTTCCCAAATTCGCGATTTTATTAAACAATTACAATCTATAGATGTTGACAGCATACCAAACAATGAACGTTTCATAGAAAATATTCAAAAACATCATACTGCAGAATTGCCCTGTTCTGGATGTAAGCGTGTTTTGGCTCATTTAGATTTAAATCCATCTAATTTGTTGGTCGATGATGATATGAATATAGTATCAATCATAGATTGGGATACATTATCCATAGCGAATAATCCAAATACAGATTGGAGAGTATTTGTAAAACAATGGGATATAAAACCAAAACCATTTGCTGATACAGATTGGATTTAAATTTATAACAGAGCGAGATTTAGAAAATGAGCGATCAATTTGTACATCTTCGTGTTCATTCCAAAGTGTCTGTGGGGGCCAGTACTCTGTCCGTTGGCAGCAACCCAAAGATTGGTGTATTAAAAGGCATTCCAGAATTATGCAAAGATAATAATATGTTTGCATGCGCTTTGACTGATACTAATATGATGTCGGGATGTGCAGAATTGTCTGATGTTATGCCTGCTAATAAATTGCAACCAATCATCGGTGTTGAATTATCTTTAAATCATCATAATGCCGACCCAAAAATTTTAAGACAATCTTCTTTGTCCAAGATTGTTTTGTTGGCAAAACACCACCAGGGGTATTTGAATCTGTGTGAATTAAGCTATGTTATGTACATGCGCCAAGAAAATCATCATCTGGGGCCATATATCACTATGGAAGAATTGGAAAAATACAAAGATGATTTGATTTGTTTGTCTGGGGCGCATACTGGGCCTTTGGGAATGTCCATATTGAATAAACAAACAGATTTAGCGACCGATTTGGCAAAACGGTTTTTGGATATATTCGGCAATAATTTTTATATAGAAATTCAAAGACACGGATTAGCGGACGAAATAAAAACAGAACCTGTGTTTTTACAAATTGCACGTGATTTGAATATACCTATTGTTGCAACAAACGATGTGTGTTTTGCTTTGCCAGAAGATTATGAATCTATGGATGCTTTGAGTTGTGTTCTTGGACAAACCAAGGTTATAGATCCAGACAGACCACGTAAATCATGTGAACAATATTTTAAGTCTGCTGAAGAAATGGCGGAGATATTCTCTGATTTGCCAGAAGCAATAGAAAACACTGTGAACATAGCAAAAAGATGTGCTTTCTATGTAAATGTTCATGAAAAACCTTTGTTGCCACGTTTTGGTAATGATTTAGAAACAGAATGACAAATGTTGCGAGATGCAACAATGAACGGATTAAAAGAACGTTTAGAAAAACA
>JAKSTB010000014.1 GCA_024402815.1 Alphaproteobacteria bacterium
CCCAACCAACCGAACCATTGTACAGATAAAACAATACCCGCATTAAAAGCGGGTAAATTTTTATTCATATCTTAAACTGTCGATTGGGTTTAATTTTGCCGCCTTGATTGCAGGCATCACCCCAGATGCCAACCCCACAACAACCGCCACGGATATAGAAACCACAACCGGCCAAATACTGAATGGTACATTATAATTTAATATAAACCGACCAACACCTTGGGATAGCCCCACACCCAATATCAACCCGACCATAGACCCGATAAATGAAATCAAAATTGATTCAGATAAAAATTGGATAACAATTGTGTTTTCTTGGGCGCCAATGGCCTTGCGAATACCGATTTCACGCGTACGTTCCGCCACCGATACCAACATCATATTCATGATACCAATAGACCCGACCAACAACGATACCGCAGCAATCGCAATCAACAACAAAGTCAAATATCCAGACACAGTATTCATTGTTTCCATGACCTGTTTCATATCTGTAATTTGGAAATCGTCCGCGTCTGAATCTTTCAATTTATGCCGTTGACGCAATAATGCGGTCATTTGTTCTGTCGCAACATTGTTATCTGCATCAGGATATAATTTCAACGCAATCATACGAACCGCATTTGGAAAGTAAGAACCAGCTATACGTTTTTTCAATGTGGTTATAGGCACAATTACCATATCGTCTTGGGATCCCATACCTGAATCACCTTTGGCCTTGGTTACGCCTATGATTGTCATGGGGGTATTTCTTACACGAATAATTTCACCAACTGGATTTTTTGGCAATCCTAATTCTTCTGCTGTATCCGGGCCAATAACGGCATATGTTGATGCATTGCGAACCGCAGATGTATCAAAAAACGAACCATATTGCATTTCAATATTTTGCACAGTGGCATATCCCGGATACGCACCAACCATAGATGTCGACCAGTTTTTATTTCCATAAACAATCTGGGCAGAACTGTTTTCCACAGGCGTTGCCGCAGCGACATCTGGTAATTGCGAAATATATTTCACATCATCCATTGTCAAAGTCATACGATTACCCGTTCTGACCCCCGCACTTTGCGCGGCCCCAGCACGTATCATAATTGTATTTGTTCCAAGTGATGAAAATTGGTCTGTGATTGATTGTTGTACAGTTTCCCCCACAGCAACCATTATCACGACCGCCATAATACCAATAACTATACCCAACACAGTCAGAAAAGAACGCATCTTGTTTCCACTGATTGAAAGCCATGATTCATGTGCTATATCATAAAACGTCATTTTACATGTGCCTTTTTTTCTGATGCTGTTAACACAGATTCATTTTTAGGAATCTTGCCGTCATATGTTATATGACCGTCATAAATATGAATTACTCGGTCTGCATATTTTGCAATTTCAAATTCGTGGGTAATCATAACTATGGTTATTCCCAAATCATGATTTAATTTTTTGAAAAACTTCAAAATTTCATTACCCATTTTTGAATCTAACGCACCCGTTGGTTCGTCAGCCAAAATCAATTTAGGATTTCCCGCCAACGCACGCGCAATTGCAACACGTTGTTTCATACCACCTGATAATTGAGTTGGTAAATATGTTTCAAATTTTTCCAAACCGACTAATTTTAACATATCACATGCACGACGAACTCTTTCTTCCATTGGCAACCCGCGATACATCAAAGGCAACATAACGTTGTCCAATATATTGCGTTTAGGTAATAAATTAAAATTCTGGAAAACAAAACCAATGTATTCATTTCTTATCTTGGCCAATTCATCAGGCAACAGTGTTGTAATATCTTTGCCGTATAATTCATAAACACCGCTGGTCGCAGAATCTAACGCCCCGACAATATTCATACATGTCGATTTACCAGAACCCGACGGTCCCATAATAGCCACAAATTCCCCGGGCATAATCTTGAAAGAAATATCAAATAAAACCTGTTGTTCACCACCGATTTCCAGTGGAAACGTTTTACAGATTTTTTTCATTAAAATTATTGGTGTTTGCGTAGCCATACTGATTTACCTTTAATGAGGTCTCGCCCCCCCCATCATACCGCCACGATTATTATTGTTGCTTCGTTTTGATGTTTGACCGACATAGCCCATGATAACTTTATCGCCCTCTTGTATTTGGTCAGATTTAATTTCTGTTTCGGTTGGGCTGACCAAACCCTTGGTATAAGGAACGAACACAACTTCTTTGCCACGTTGTATAGCCAAGTGAGTTTTTGGCGTTATGTTTTCATCATGGTTTTCAACAATTCCATTGAAAGAACGCATCAACAGTGCAGAATTTTGCACCTTCCAAACATCTTTAACTGCATCAACAATAATTGTCACGAATGCAGTCATACCCGGCATCAATTTCAAATCAGCATTATCTACATCAATTACCACAGTATAAACAACCACATTTGATGTTGTTGTTGGGGACAATCTGACCTGGCGCACAGAACCAACAAATGCTTGTCCTGAATACGCATCAACCGTAAATGTTACAGATTGATTTTGTTTGATAACGCCAATATCCGCTTCGGATACAGATGTTTCGATTTGCATTTTTGTTAAATCTTCTGCAATCAAGAACAAATCAGGTGTTTGGAAAGACGCGGCAACGGTTTGCCCTTTGTCGACTTTACGCGAAATCACAGTTCCATCCACAGGCGATGTAATTGTCGCATATCCCAAATTTGTAACAGCTTTGTCATATTGAGATTGTGCACGTATAACGGAAGCATTTGCCTGTTCGTATTGGGTTTGAGATTGTTCCATTTCTGCACGTGCAATAAAACCTTCTTTGTATAAAGTTTGATTACGATTATATTCGTTTTTCGCATATTGCATTTGAGATTGTGCAGAATCCAGAGATGCCTTGGCTTCATCCACAGATGCCTGTAACACAGATGGTTCTATCTTTAATAAAATATCACCCTTTTTAACAGTCGAATTGTAATCTACATAAATGGTTTCAATTGTACCCGATACTTGTGATCCAACATTAACCGTATTCACAGGCATAATTTCACCCGTGGCAGTTACAATTTGGGATAAATCGCCCTTGCTGATATCTGCGGTTACATATTTCTTTTCTGTCTGTTTTGCAGCAGTTCCAAAAAACATATATCCCAATCCGCATAACACCAGCAGGAATAAAACCAACCACTTATGACGGAAAATCCAACTTTTTTTACTTCTCATCCTTTAACCCCTCTAATTCAGATTTAATATCGCCTATGGCCAACGCAACCGCCGCACGTTTTACAAACAAATCATATTTTGCAGAATTATTTTGACGCTGGGCATCAATCAATTCAGATTGGGCCGTTTGCCAATCTAACATAGTTGCACGACCAACTTTGTACATACCTGCTGTAACCCGTTCAGATTCCGTGGCAGATTTCAACAAAGATTCAGTTTGAGTCAAAACAGTTCTGGCCGTTTTATAGTTGTGATATGCTGTAAAGATATCTAACATTGCAGCATTTGTGGTTTGCTGTTCATTATATTTTGCACGATCATATTCTGCTTCGGCTGCACGTACACCGTACATATTCGCAAATCCTGCAAACAAAGGCATAGAAACACGAATACCAATCGACCCATTTATTTTATTTGAATCTGGCGCGAACAAATCGCCCAAACTGTCGTCATTCCAAGACACAGAACCACTGGCCGAAATTGACGGCAAATTTTTCAAAAACACAGCATTTCTTTTATGCCATGCGGCATCTTTGTTTGCTGATGCTTTTAACAAATCAGGTCTTTTTTCACGTGCGATATTGATTAATTCTTCGACACTTTCGCTTTCCGCATCACTGCCGAAACTGGATGACATATCTGCAATTTTGATATCTTGTTCTGCAGGGAAAGACAATTTAGTCAACAAAGTTCCCTTGGTGATTTCACGACTGTTTTTTGCTTTTTCCACAGACAATTTTGAATTCGCCAATCTGGTTTCTGCCTTTAACACGTCTGCTTTGGCGACAACACCTGCTTTGAATTTTTTAGATGCAGTATCATACGCGGTCTGTGCCACAGTCAATGCAGATTTCGCAGATTCTACATCCGCATCTGCCTTTAACAATTCATAATACGACCCAACCAAACCATACACAAAATTTTGCACAGTTTCACTGAAATCAAATCCTGCCGCACGATACGCAGAAATTACCTGGTTCATATCGGCCAATCTTTTTCCAAAATCAAAAATCAAATAAGATGCAGAAATTGATGCACCATATGACCAATCATCCCAATCTTTGTTTCTGTAATCTTTGCCCGCAGATAAACCGGCATTAACACTGGGCAAATAACTGGAATATGCGGCATTTTTATTAAAATGTGTGGCGCGCAACGAAGCATACGCAGCCGCAGTTTGCGGATTTCTGCATAACCCCAATTGCACAACATCTTGTAATGATTGTATTGTATCTGGCACAGTTCTGCGGGTTGCACAATCGTCTTCTGCAAAGACAAGCCCCGGCAAAAACGCCAAAACAAGTGCAAATTTTTTCATAAAGCCCTCTTACATATACGTATATGTATACAATCCTATCAAACTTAAAATTTTTTTCAAGGGATTTTTCATATATTTCGCATTTATTTACGCAACAATAACCCTAAAACACACTAACAAATATTATTTTTTGTATCATAATATTAGTATAAACATAATCGATGGGGGTAATGTTATTGTATTCAAATCCAGATGCAGACCCAGAAAAATATCATCCAAATAAAAAATTGAAAAATATTGGTTTGATAACCATGTGGACAGGCATGTTGTGTGCCTTGGGTGCTGCCGCAACAGAAAAGAAAAACGAATCCAGATAAAATTCAAATTCTACATAATAATCCGTGGACAAACCCTGGATTTTTTTTATTTTGTTCTTGTTTATTTTATCAAAAAATTGTACAATATACAGCATGAGGAAAGGTTTAATCGCTTCTTTGCTGTTTGGTTTATTGTTGGTGCCAACTATGTCTGTTGGTGTCGAAACAGGCAACCGTTTTATAAATAAATCTTTATATAAAAATGTTTACCCTTCTACTATCAACCAAACACAACCAAATAATGCTTTGGGTTTGGTGGGTGCAACAAAATCTGAAAAAAAGACAGCATCTGGCAATTCTAACCAATCAACTATGGGCAAACGCCGTGTTGTAAAACGTAAAACCAATGCACGTGCTGCAACTGTCAAATCTGCAACACCCGCAAAACAACAACCCACAGCGACTAACCGTCATGTTGTCCCCAGAAAATCAGTTTCGGTTCGCTCTGCCACTGTAAATGCGCGCGCCAGAACCGCCAATCGTAATGTTTCAAATCGCCAGGTTAAAGCACGTGGCACCGCACTGCGCAGCACAACACGTTCTGGAACAACAAATGCCAGAACAAATTATAATTCCAGTTCGACGATATCTTCACAGAAATGTTTTGCAGATTACAAAGAATGTATGGATGAATACTGCGAACGTTCAAACACCGCATATAGTCGCTGTTTCTGCAGTGCAAAATTGACTCAAATTGATTCTAAATATCAACCAAAAATTGATTCTTTGATTCAAGAAATTATCAAATTGAAATATAACACAGATGCCACAGATGCAGAAATCAAAGCGTACTGGGATTCAACAGTTGGTGTTTATACTGGCACAAACCCATGGGTCAGTTTAGATAATGCTTTGAATATTGATTGGGCCGATATGGAAAGCCGTGTTCGCGGTCAAAATGCATTTGGTGCTGGTCATACATATTGTGTAAATCATCTGCGTGCTTGCAATTATATGTCAAATAATATGCGCGATGCATATAAAACAGAAATTAACCGCGATTGTGCTACATATGAAAAGGCATTGGAAAAGATTCAAACCGCTGCTGAAAGCGTAATTGAAACATATAAAAAATAATTATTTCTCACAATTTAAATTATGTTCATAAATATTGCGCGCCAAATCATCACTGATTGTTTGCCAATCAGATTTATGTCCGTATATAATATCGCAATAACATGCTGAATTATTCTGCGATTGTGTATTTATCGCACAGGATGTTACGAATATCACGCATCCCAGTTTTATAAACAATTTCATGATTTTTCCTTTTGCTTTCTATTATTTGAATTTGTGTATTTTGCACTGTTTGTAAATTTTCCTGGGCTTGATTCATCTTGCATTTCGCATTCGCCACATTTGCCCCATAAAAATAGGTGCCACAAACCAGCACCCCAATTAACGCAATTAAATATAATTTATTCATAATAATCCTTTTTTTGAATATAAAAAATCCGCCATAAAAACGGCCACCCCAGGTCATCAAATGTGGCGGATTTATAATTTTATTGGTTCATAGAATTAAAGAAATCTTCGTTGGTTTTCGTTAATCTTAATTTATCCAACAAAAATTCCATTGCTTCCAATGTACCCATAGGATTTATTATACGGCGCAAAACATACATCTTTGACAATGTATCTTTGGAAACCAATAAATCTTCTTTGCGGGTACCAGATTTAGTTATATCTATGGCTGGGTAAACACGTTTATCGGACAATTTTCTGTCCAAAATAATTTCGCTGTTACCCGTACCTTTGAATTCTTCAAATACAACTTCATCCATTTTGGAACCAGTATCTATCAAAGCGGTTGCAATAATAGTCAAAGAACCACCACCTTCGATATTACGAGCAGCCCCAAAGAAGCGTTTTGGTCTTTGCAAAGCATAGGCATCCACACCACCAGTCAACACTTTACCACTGGATGGAACAACCGTATTATATGCACGCCCCAAACGCGTGATAGAATCTAACAGAATAACAACATCTTGCCCTGCTTCGACTAAACGTTTAGCCTTTTCAATAACCATTTCTGCAACTTGGATATGACGTGTTGCAGGTTCATCAAAAGTGGATGAAATCACTTCGCCACGAACACTGCGTTGCATGTCGGTAACTTCTTCTGGGCGTTCGTCAATCAATAACACAATCAATTTCACATCTGGATAATTTGTTGCGATTGAATGAGCAATATTTTGCAACATAACTGTTTTACCGGTTCTTGGTGGCGCAACAATCAAAGAACGTTGACCTTTACCTGTTGGGGAAATCAAATCGATAACACGGGCGGATAAGTTACGTCCTTTGTCTGGATCGTCTTCAACTTCCATTTTTAATTTTTCATCAGGATATAATGGGGTCATATCATCAAAAGATATACGATGACGCAAATTGTCAGGATCCCCACCATTAACGCGTTCGATTGTTTCCAATGCGAAATAACGTTCAGATTCATTTTGTGGTGCCTGGATTTGACCTTCGACATAATCTCCAGTTTTTAACCCATACTTTTTAATCAAATTTGGCGATACATACAAATCATCTGGTCCTGCCAAATAATTACTTTCTGGGGCACGCAAGAAACCAAAACCATCAGGCATACGTTCCAACACCCCATCACCAATCAAAGTGATAGATTTATCGGCCGCATACACACGCATAACCGCAAAACGTAATTGTTGAACATTTAATTGTGAAGGATTTTCAATCCCCATATCTTCAGCCATCTTCAACAATTGTTGAGGTGACTTTGTCTTTAATTCATTTACATGCATAAAAAATACCTTTTTTGGAAATTGCACCGAAGAATTCCAGTGCTTGATAGTTTAATTTTAATAAACCCAGACAAACAAGTCAAGTTGTTCAAACAACCCTAACAACCCGACAAAAAACAACATCACAGAAACAATACCCTGAAATTAAATCTCTTTTTCAGGGAAAACATCGCGCATACGCAATTTTCCTGCGACATCAAAAACTCTTCTTGAAGCACCATTAAAATCCGCTATCTTACCAGCTAATCCTAAGCGCTCTTTTGCTCCTATAAATTTATCTGCCATCTTTATTTACCTTTTCGATATCATATTCTGGTATTTGTCTTGTGGTATTTATACCAAACAAAAAACTTTTTATCAAGTATTTTTTTTGTCAAACACCATTTAGTTAATCTTCTGCGCAATCTTCACAATCGTCTGATTCTTTATATTCTTCTACGACGATTGGTACAGGTTTCGCAGGCTCTTCAAAATGAACTTCCTTTACAACACGAACGCGACGGTTTTCTGCGTTTGGGGTGTTATTTGGGGTTTGAACTTTCAAATCTTCTTCCCCTGCGGAAACCGCAATTATTTGGGAAGCAGGAATTCCATATTCGATTAACATCTTTTGAACAGCCTCTGCGCGACGACCACCCAAAGCATAATTATAAGAATTAGAACCAGCCGTATCTGTATGACCAACCACAGAAACTTTTACATTTTTGTTTTCTTGGGTAGTAGTGGCCAATTTTCTGATTATTTCTTCATATTCTGGTTTAATCACAGATTTATTGAAATCAAATCTGACTTCAAAGATTTCTTCCATGATATGTTGTTTTGGTTCCAATGGAATCTGTTGAACCTTGATAACGGTCTTTTCGTTGCTGGGTTCTGGTTTGATTTCCAATTCATCAAGACGTTTGTTAATTGCCAACAAATCAGATCTCATAGCCATCATTAAATTGATAAATTCTTCCCTGGAAACATATTCTTTATCAACTTCTGGTATTTCTTCTGGTTCGGTTTCTTGACAATCACATGGTGATTCTACTTTTTTCACCTTGTCTTCGCCATCTTCATTAACGATTACTTCTTTGATTATGACACCGTTTTTGCATCCACAATCACGTCCAACGTTATGATTTGATTCATCCAAGCTGTAAATATTTTGGTTAAACACCATAGGTTGTGGTTGGGCTGTAACCTGTGGAACCGGCACAGTTTGAACCAAATTCGAAGGAATATTGATGTTATTAACAATGATAACACCTTCGCGGTTTCTGGTTGTTCCAGACATAGCATTCAAACGATATGTTTCTGGATAATATTCTTCTTCTGGTTTTTTATCCATAACAATTTCTGTTTTAACCTGGGTTGCAGTTGCTGGGACTTTACCTTCCAAACAATCCTTTAATGCCTGGTATGTATTATAAAAACGTTTTTTGCATTCATTGGCTGTTGCTTCTTGACCACTGGCCGTTGCAGACATCCAACAATCAAATTTCGCCTGGGATTCAGCAACCAATCTTGGTTGAGAATCAATGGCATCGCTTTTCAAAACATCCATCAATTCATTGTAGGCATTATAAATTTCAAACCTGTCTTCTTCGGATTCAATATTCCAACTGTCTAAATTTTCAGGAAATGGTTTTTCCCCAGAAAATGCACCAACTGCCTTTTGTGCAAATAATTCCCCTATTTCTGGGTATCCGCTGGTTCTGGCATTATATATAGCATAAGAACGATAATTCATCGCTAATTGATTCAAGAATGAATCTTTGTTTGGCGCATCATTAACATTCAAACGTTCAACATAATCAACGGTTGGTGTGTCATATTCAACATCACGATATTGAGTGTTTGTACCCGCACAACCAGCCAATGCAACGCATCCCAGAATCATAAACAATGATACAGAACTATTAGTTTTCATAGTAAAACCCTTCCTTGCCATTTATTGATATATCAAATTATAACATTTTAGAAAAAACTAGTAAAGCATAAAAAGAACCAAACGACACCAAAAATGCAAGATTATTTATCCAACATTTGAGTCGCCACAGATCCCAACGATGGCAACATAGATTGAATTCCGCCACCACCCGCTGAAGAAACCATCTGCATAATAGAATCTGTACCCCCAACACCCGCACTTTGTCCCACACCGGACAATGTTTGGGTCAAGAAACCACCCCACAATTCACGTTTCGCCGCGGCGATTTTTCCAGGCGCACATTTTTCAGATTTTTCAATCAATCTTGTAACACTTGCTAATTCAGATTTAGAATAATCTTCATTGGAAAACGGAATCTTTGCAAAAACATCATATATATTGGACACATTTCTGCAATCTTTAGTGCTTCCATCTTTGCATATTCTTGTATAGCTGGCTTTCGGGAACCCATACCAAACAGTACCCTGGTCAGATGTACCGCCATAAAATTCATAACAGGTTTCACCCTTGTCCATATCCTGCATCGCATTTGCATAAGATCCTTCGGCACCATCAGATGAACACGGTGTTCCCAAACCGCTGACTGCGACATCAGCAGTCGTATCACCAATTCTTGCCCATTCTTTGACCAAATCATTAACAATTCTGACATCTTCGCCAGTTGGCACACAGTCCGCTTCTAATTGGTCCTGTTGCGCATTTAACGATTTCACACTGCCAACCAAACCAATAACCGTGGGGACCAAACTGGTTGCAGATTCCATTTTATCTTGCTGATTAACTTTGACAGAAGGTGCCTTTTTAACACTAACAGCACCCATCGATACTGATGGTATTAAAAACAGTGCCATAAAAAATATAGATATTACCTTTTTCATTCTCTCTTCAATATGCATATTATATCACAAAAAAAGTTTAATATAAATATAAAAATTGCATTTTTGTTTTCAAATGACTAAACTATGCCTGTGCAACAAGATAAACGTAATTTTATAATCATATCTAAACATAAACGCCTTACGCGTCTGTCGCCATTTTTCTTTACAGGCTGGGGTTTGGTTATGGTGGTTGTTTTGGTTGTTGCTTTCCTGTTTTCCAAGCAAATTTTGTGGACACCTATAACCGCGGTAAACATGCGCGACATGGCATCCAACCAATTCAAAATGACCAACGCTTATTTCGTTGGCACGGACAAAGATAATAATCCATTTAAAATTCATGCAGAATCTGGACATAAAGAATACGAAAAGCCTGACATTGTCTTTCTGGAAAAACCAACCGGCACAATTACCAGAAACGCAGACAAAGGAAAAGTTGTTGAAAATATATCTGCAAAACGTGCACAATTTAATTTGAAAGAAAAAATTTTGACATTGATTGGTAATGTCCGCATAGAATCCAGCAATGGCGACAAAACTATAACAGATAAAATGGTGATAAAATTATGATAAAAAAATCTGTATTAAAGGTTGAACATCTTTCTAAAAATTATGGGAAACGCGTTGTGTTGCGCGATATTTCTATGATTGCCAACCAGGGCGAATCGGTTGGATTGTTGGGGCCAAATGGTGCGGGAAAAACAACTGCGTTTTATTGCATAACGGGACAGTTAGCCGCAACTTCGGGACAAATATTTTTGAATTCCCAAGATATTACTCACCTGCCTTTTTATCAACGTTCCCGTTTACACATCGGCTATCTGCCCCAGGAAAACAGCGTTTTCCGCGGTTTATCTGTTGAAGATAATATTATGGCTATATTGGAAGTTGTCGAACCGAATCGCGACAAACGCCAAGAGAAATTAGATGCCCTGCTTGAAGAATTTTCCATTTCGTTTTTAAGAAAAAGTCCCGCTACGGCTTTGTCTGGGGGGGAACGTCGTCGTGTTGAAATTGCACGTGCTTTGGCAAATGATCCTAAATTTATTTTATTGGACGAACCATTTGCCGGAATTGACCCGATTGCCGTTAACGAAATAAGATCTTTGGTGTCCCAATTAAAGCACAGGGGGTTAGGTGTGATTATCACCGACCATAATGTGCGTGAAACTTTGGGGATTACAGACCGCAGATATGTTTTACACGACGGTCAAATCTTGAAACATGGCACCACCGATGAAATTGTCCAAGATGAAATGGTTAAAAAAGTTTATCTTGGCGAAAATTTCACTATGTAAAAATCCAAAAAATTTTTTACACAAACAAAGAAAAGCAAAAACAAAGGAGAATAGAAATATGTTTACTATCGAAAAAATTCACGCCCGTCAAATTATGGACAGCCGTGGTAATCCAACAGTTGAATGTGATGTTTTATTATCAGACGGTTCTTTGGGTCGCGCATCTGTTCCATCTGGTGCATCCACGGGTTCATTCGAAGCATTGGAATTGCGTGATGGTGGAAATTCCTATATGGGCAAAGGCGTTTTAACAGCCGTTAAAAATGTAAATGAAATCATTACCCCTGCCCTGATTGGTATGGATGCAGAAAATCAAACAGAAATTGATGAAAAAATGTTGGCTTTGGATGGCACACCAAACAAAGATAAATTGGGTGCCAATGCAATTTTGTCTGTGTCTTTGGCTGTGGCACACGCAGTTGCAATTGCAAAACATATTCCATTATATAAACACATCGCAAACATTTTCGGCACCGCTAAACCATGCGTTTTGCCACGTCCTATGATGAACGTTATTAACGGTGGTGCACACGCAGATAACGGTTTAGATGCACAAGAATTTATGATTATTCCAAACGGTGCAAAAAACGAAATCGAAGCGATTCGTATGGGATCTGAAATTTTCCATAATTTGAAATCAATTTTGAAGAAAGCAAACCACAGCACAAATGTTGGTGACGAAGGTGGTTTTGCACCTAATTTCAACACATGTCACGAAGCTTTGGATGCCATTATCAGTGCTATTAAAAACGCAGGATACATTCCAGGTGAACAAGTTTCAATTGGATTAGATGTCGCATCTTCAGAATTCTATCAAGATGGTATCTATAATTTTGAAGGTGTTGCCAGAACATCTGACGATATGATTGAATTTTATAAACAATTGATTGCTGAATATCCTGTGATTTCAATCGAAGATGGCCTGGCCGAAGAAGATTGGGATGCATGGAAAAAATTGACTGAAACAATCGGTGATAAATGTCAAATTGTTGGAGACGATTTATTCGTAACAAATCCATCCAGATTGCAAAAAGGAATTGACAATGGCGTTGCCAATGCAATACTTATCAAAGTAAACCAGATTGGTTCTTTGACCGAAACATTGCGTGCAATTAAAATGGCCCAAGATGCAAATTATGGTGTTGTTATTTCACACCGCAGTGGCGAAACAGAAGATACAACAATCGCAGATTTGGCTGTGGCAACAAATGCAGGTCAAATCAAAACTGGTTCTATGTCCAGAACAGATCGTATGGCGAAATACAACCAATTGGTTCGTATCGAAGAAGAATTGGGAACAACCGCTGAATATGGTATAAAATAAAATGTTATTTGGTGTTAATATATTGTTGGTATTAAGATATATTATCGCGGGTTTATTAGTGATATGTATATTTTTTGCACCATCATATTTAGGCGCAGCAAACGACAAGAAAAAACATGAATTGGTGGAAATTCGCGGTCTGTCGTGGCTGTTTGGATATTCCATTGTTGGTTGGTTAGCTGCCCTGTTCATTGCATCAAGAAAATAATTTTATACATTAAATAAAAAACCGCCGATATGGCGGTTTTTATTTTGATAACAAATTTTATCTTTGTCTTGTTTGGAATACATTATCCAAGAAAGACCCCATACGGTTTCTTAATTTTTTCATACCAGCTTTGACTTTAAAGTTCAAAGGTCCAAACATATTCATTCCACCTGTAATTTGGGTTTGATTTGTTGGTTGTTCAACAGGTTCTTCAACCACAGGTGTTTCAACAACAGGATTGTCTTCAATCACAGGTTGTTCAACAAATGCAGATCTGCCGTCTGTATATGTATTCATCCCATTTACACTTTGAACTTCTGGGATTGCATGCCCCACATGATTATCAAAAGAAACTATTTTATCCAAACGCGCTATGGCATCCATGCCAGCTTCACTGGCAGTACCAGTTGAAAATACATTGGCTGCTTCTTTGATGTCTGTGGCTGTAAAATCAGGATGAGCTTTCAACCAACCTGCACCAAAAACTTTCACATTACCGTGTGTAAATCTGGTGTTGCCCGCATCATCAACCAAAATTTCATGATTACTTGGAACATGACCGCCCGCCAAAGCACGCATAACAACCGCGCGATTTGGATCAATATGTGTTCCATGTGTTTCATTATATTGTCTGACCAAATCAGTATCATGTTGTAATTGATTCAAATCATCTTGATACCAATATTGTGTAATCTTTTGTTCGTGTTCCAAAGCTTCCTGGGTATAAGACAATTCTTGAGATTGTTCTTGGACCACAGGTTCTTGCTGTTGTGGTTGCACTTCTTGTTGTGATTCTTGTTGCGCAACTGCTTCTTCGCCATTTGTTTGTGCTTCGGCTTGTTCGGCGTTTTCTGGTGCGGTCGTACTAACTGTATTTGATGCAAAAGCTTTGACACCAGCACGCCCCAAAATACCACCAACCAATGCAGCAACTGCCATACCAATACCCCACGCAATTGCAGATTTAGAATCTAAACCTCTGTTCAATGCATCTTGATATGTTTGACGTGCATTTGTAACACCACCAACAGTTATTGCTCCATATCCTAATGCCAACGCAGCCGCTGTAAATCCTGCTGCTCCAAAAACCAATGCCAATGCCGCTGCACCACTGATACCCCAAGACAATAACATTCTTTTGTCTTGTAACATAGTTTGTAAATCATCTGGCAAACCTAATTTTTGCTGATTTTTACGCCATTTGTTAATTTGGAAAACAACTCTGGCAATTGCAGTAGCCACACCAACAGTAGCAATTGCAATTGCAGGGTTAATTCCTGCGATTGTAGCTGCACTGATTCCAACAGCAGACAACATTGCACTGGCCAACAAAGTATTTCCAAATGTTTTGAACAAACGTTTGAAAAATTCTATCTTGGTTTTACGTTTATCAAAATTATCATCTTTGATACGTGCACCTGCTCTTTTATCAATGTTTTCAATTGGTTTGAACAAAGAACCAATTAAATTACCATTTTTCAAGCACTCTAAATCTTTAAGTTTAGAATTCAAACGTGCGGCAAAACCTGCTGTCTTGTCTACCTGGTCATCCAAAGCAAAATTATATCCCACCTCGGATATAGAACCGCCTTCGGCGTTTAAATTTTTTATAAACTGTTTCCAATGTTCAGGATTGGTAAATTGATCTGGGTTTTCTTTCGCACTGTCCAAAGCTTTGGCCACAGTATCAATTTCGAACAATTTATACAAAACACGATCGTTTAATCTGTTTGCTAATTCTGCCCGGTCATTTTGTGGATTGGACGGATCGCCAATACTTCTTAAAGCGACATCATGTTTTGCCAATTTTATGATTTGATTCAAACGACCATCTGGATCAATTTTATAGCCGTCTTGGTAATCAACATGCTTTTCGCCGTTTTCATCTATGAATTGAGGAATCGGCTTTTTTTGCTTGTTCAAAAATTTATAACCGGCGATTTGTTTAATTACATCTGGGGATAATTCAGTGTTTTCCAATATGGTATTCACAGCACCCCATTTGACTTCCAATTCATCTTCATCATCCAATACGCTGTTTAATTTCCATTCCTCGTCATAAACATTAATAATCTTGTTTATTTTGTCGATATTATTTTTTAATTCGACATACATTGCGTATCCTGGATTTCTGTTAAAGAACTTTAAACGTTCTTCAAACATTTGACGATATCCATCAAAAGCATCTGCAATATTTGTTCTGTCTGCAAAATTGAATATCAATTTATCTTTGTTGCTTGGTCTGTAATTATTCGCATCAAAATACAGTGCAAAATGACTTGATAATTCATCGATACGAACACCAACCATATTGTACAAATCTTCTTTGCCTTTTTCTGTTTTAATACGCAAAGATTCATGAGCGCGCGCCAAAATAATTGGCGGCACACAGGACAAATTATCCCTATATTCATATGCGAAATATTCAGCAAATTCTAATTCTTGTTCATGATTTAATGTGCGAACATTTGCCAAAAATTTATCGATTTTTTTAACATCGGCAGATTCTGTTAATTCTTTGTATTGTTTCTTTTTGACTAATCCCATACGTCTGTAAATTTTCAGTGTAGTTAAAACAAAATTCAATTCCACACTATCTGCATTTTCAGAACGTCTGCGGTATAATTTCAATTTTCTTGGTTTAATTTGATCAATATATGTTGGATATTCTTGGCTCAAACGCTTCAACGCGGCCTGTTTCAAAGGTCCGTCTTCAAGCATATTCACAATTTCCCAGAAAGTTTTAACAGTAAACGGAGTATTTCTTATACTACGTGTTTTATCCATATAGCTTTCAACCAATCTGGTTGCATCATCTTTTGCATTTACAAAAACATCATCATTTTGTGCTTTTTTTCTGATTTTACGTATTTCTTCCAAAGTTATGTCTGCAACAATAAATCCTTTTGTTTTAAGCGACTTTTATTTTTGCACAAAAAAATATTAAGTCAATAGAATTATTCAAAAAAAATCACCCCGTACACTATGTGTATTTTTGCACAAAACTGGACTGTCTGGCAGATTATAAACGAACAATATTTTTTGGGTTTAATTTTAATTCTTCAACCGCAGCATCTATCTGGGTTTTGCGTTCCATAAACACTTTCTTGTTCGCATTATCCAGATTGTTAATAGCAGGCAATTTTACAGTCATAGGATTTACATGTTGTCCGTTTTTAATAATTTCATAGTGCAAATGCGGCCCTGTTGACAGACCCGTTGAACCAACATAACCAACAGTTTGTCCCTGTTTTACAGCGGTTCCAACATTAACACCTTTGGCAAATCTGGACATATGGGCATACAAAGTTTCAAATGTTCCATTATGTCTGATTTTCACATAATTACCATGTCCGCGGTTAAATCCACGTGCGATAACACGCCCCGCCCCCGCCGCAGGAATTGGTGTTCCGGTTGACGCACGGAAATCTACACCTTTATGGGCACGTGTAAATCCCAACACAGGATGTTTTCTGCGACTTGAAAAACTGGATGTGATTTTTGCGTTGTTAATCGGGGTACGTTTCAAAGATTTTATCGCGCCATTACCGCTTTCATCATAATACCCGACAGTTCCGTCTGCCTTTTTGAATCTATACATTTGAACACGACCACGCAACGCTTCAAAAGACACCGCCAATACATGTCCTGTATCCACCTTGGTATTATCCGCAGCAAAATTTTCTTCATACAAAACATAGAATTTTTGTCCAGCACGAACATCACGTTCAAAGTCCATTTCAAAAGCCAACAAATCATAAACATCTGCCAATATTCCCGCAGGAATTCCCGCGCGCATCCCGGCCAGATAAAAACTGTCGCCCTCCAAAATTTCACCTTCGCGGTATGTAACACGTGTGTCGCGTTCTATTTCTATGTTTTGGCATTGCCACACATCAGGTTGGCCACAATCTATTTCAACGCGATTCCATGGACCTTTGATAATAACAATTTTGGAAATCGGTTTGGTTTCATCATCACGAATAAAATCAATCTTGTCTTTGTTGGCATATAAAGTGGTTAATCCAACCTCTTTCTTTAACATTTTCGATATAGATTCTATATCTTTGCCGGAAAAACCTTCGTTGCTCAATATTTTCGACAACGTGTCCCCAGATTTAACCTCTACCACAGTATGAGATTCTTTTGGAACAAAAACATTTGAAATTGTCCCAGATTTATAAAAGAACACCAACCCCAACGCAACAACCATTAATAAGATTGCAACGCCTAAAATAACCCTGGATAAAATATCTGCGCGGCATACGCATCTGCAAGATTTTTTACATCCAATACGAATTTTTCTTATAATATCTTTTGCTTTTTTCATAGGGCCTATTATAATAAAAATATGAATATAAATCAAGCATTCGAAATTTTAAAATCTGCTGGGGATGGACGGGCCGCCCGAATCATCACAGACAAATACAAAAAAATATCATTTTTGCGCACTATTTATTATGCGCACTTACTTCGTCGCGGTATGCCTGTGGCAAAAATTATTAAATCAAAGTGGTTTTATGGATTGGAATTTTACACAAATAAAAACACTTTAGATCCACGCCCAGATACAGAAACCCTGGTTTCCGCGGTAATAAACGATTGCATTGAAACAAAAACCCGCAGAATTTTAGACATGGGCACCGGTACAGGTTGCATTATTTGTGCCCTGTGTAAAAACATAGATGGATTATCTGGGGTTGCAATTGATAAATCTAAAACCGCTTTGCGTGTGGCAAATAAAAACATCAAAAAATTAAAATTAAAAGATAAAATAAAAACAAAATGCGCAGATTTTGCCACCTTTAAATCTGCTGATAAATTCGACATAATTGTTTCAAACCCACCATATATTCCATATGGTGACAATCGTGTGAATACGGGTGCAAAATTCGACCCCAAAATTGCGTTATACGCAAAAAATAATGGTTTATCTGCATATGAAGAAATTGCAAAAAATGCTTTAAGTTTGATAAATGAACACGGAAAAATATATCTGGAAATTGGGGTTGGCCAATCAAATTTGGTTATAAAAATATTTCAATTTTTCGGTTGGAATTTTGAACGTGTTGAAAAAGATTTAAATGGTATAAATCGCGTTCTGATATTTTCTATTTAAAAAACTGATTGTGTTTTTTTAACCATTCAATAGTGGTATCCATACCATGTCCATGAACAACATATGTCCCGTCATCTAAATCCATATCATATAAATTATGAATAGATTGCATCAGTTGTTCTTCATCGCCACCTGGAAAATCATAACGACCGAAACCGTCTGCGAACAAAGTATCGCCAGTCATCAAAATTTGATATTTTGGAAAATAAAACATCAAACCACCGGGGGTATGACCCGGACTTTCCATTATTTCCATATTTACATCTGGTAATATTTCGATATTACCCGCAGAGATATTTATTGGTTTTTTATAATTTGAATGAATATGTGGCAGGCCAAACATATCTAATATTTCATTACCCCAACCAATTAAATAATCATCATTTTGATTTAAAAACCAATCAACATTGAACGCACGTGCCAACGCAGGTGCCGCAGATATATGGTCTGGATGTCCATGTGTTGAATATATCGCGCGCAGTTTTAATCCGCGTTCCAATAAAACACGCTCCCAATCAGCAGCTTTGCCCCACGCATCAAAAATAACAGAGTCCACCCCACAAGATACCACCAACGAATTGGTGTTCGTTGGTGGCATGTGAATAACTTCAAATTTTACTTCGTTATTTTTGTGCATTTGCTTTCTTGGTCGGCTTTTTTGCAACTGTCTTTTTTGATGCTTTTTTATCAAACACAATTTCTTTGATTTCATCACCAGTCAATGTTTCTTTGTCTAACAATGCCTTGGCAATT
>JAKSTB010000015.1 GCA_024402815.1 Alphaproteobacteria bacterium
ACTATCACACCCTATTTTTATATCTATACAGTGTATGAACCTGCGGGCGAACATTTTATAAATGACAGAGCGGATGAATTTTATTCACCCAACCCAATCAAAATTGCAAAAAGGGAAAAATTCGATACAGTCAAAGAATTTATAAGGCAAGGCTATGAAGTTTATGTACTGGATAAACCTTTGCATGATTCACAACAACCACGTAACCGTAACAATAATTTCGAGGATCAAAAATTGATGCGCGAAACAATCAAAGCAGGTAAATATCATCGCGTTGATATAACAAAAATGCCAAAGCAAAAACCAGAAAATTTATTAACAACAATCATTCACAAAATCTCAGGCTTTATGAAAAGTTAAATTGTATTTACCCAAACTCTGTGTTCTGCAAAATCATCAAATTGCCAATCTGGTAATTGTTCGCCACCATATAAATTTTTTGCTTTGTTAATCACAGCAAAAGAAGCATCATTTTTTGTATTACATGTAATTAACACTCTGTCCATACCCCGCTTTTTCGCCTGAATTAAAACCAACTTCAAACCTGCAAATGCATAACCCTGACCGCGCTTTGATGGTGCAATAACATATCCAACATTACCACCGATTTTCATCAAAGAATCTGTCAATGCATGACGCAATGTAAAAGAACCTATGTATTCCCCATTGTCCATTAACCAATATGTTGTTCCACTGACATATCCATCTGGTAAATCTATGCCTAAATCTTCATTTCTTTTTTTAACAAACCATTTATCAATTTCGCCATCATCTAACATTTGAATCAGTTTCCTCATACTGTCCATTCCATACTTGGCTGTGTCTTTTCTATAATCATCTACACATTTTAAAAATGCAGGTAAATATTCTTGTGATGGTTTAACTAATTCTAATGTCATAAAATCCCCCTATTTTTTAAATATATTCAAATCACCAAAATCATTGTGTTTTGCATCGGGCACGATTTTGATATCTGTTTCTTTTGCCCATGTTTTTGCTAATTCACATGGAACAATGTCGTCATTTTCCCCAACAAAATGAATTTGTGGGACATTGGGTAAATCTTCCATATTCAAAGAGTTATCCAATGGTTCATCATCAAAATATCGTGTCCATTTTGCGTGGTCTAATACCCCAGCAACCGTTATCCATTTTTCTATATTTAAATTTTTATTTGCTTTGATTATCAAACCCGAAACCATGGCCCCACCCGAATAACCAATCAAAGTTATTTTCTTGTTCCCGGCAATTTTATTTATAACCTTTGATTCAACATCTATGATTTTTTTTGAAAATCGACCATTTGTCCAATCTGTTTCACTACAATTTTTATCCATTATAAATTGGCATGGGCGCGCAACATAAACCACATTTTCAAATTTATCTTTTGTTGCCAAACCACGCACCAAAGTTCCACGTGGGGTTGGATCTGTGGTTGGTTGACCATAGGCATCAAAAGAATTACCGTCGCCCTCTATATATATATGAATTTTGGGGTTTGACGGGTTGCTTATTTTTTGCCATGTTGCGATTTCGTAAGTCCCAGAATCAACGGGTACATATGTAAAATTTTCGGGTACAACCCAATTTGTCCCCACGCACCCCGCCAACAAAAATAAAGCATATATTTTTTTTATCATAACTATATTTTACTATTTTATCCACCCTGCTTCAACAAAGTAAAATATGACCTGGAAAACTATTTTTTTTGTGTTATAATCGCAAACGCCTTAAAAGAAGCAAATTTACAAAAAAAAAGGAAAAGATATGAAAATTAAACCATTTGCAGGTGTCAGACCACCACGTGAATTGGCCGCAGAAGTTGCTTCGCGTCCATATGATGTGTTGAATTCAGTAGAAGCAAAAGCCGAAGCCGGTGAAAAATCTTTGTTACATATTATTAAACCAGAAATTGACTTTGATCCTATTGCAGACGAACACGAACAAAAAACATATGACAAAGCTGTTGAAAACTTCAAAAAATGGCAAGAAAATGGCTGGCTGGTTCAAGACGACAAAGAAATGTATTACATTTATGCTCAAACAATGGACGGTCGCACACAATATGGTTTGGTCGCTGCCGCAAATGTAGACGATTATATGACAGGTAAAATTAAAAAACACGAATTGACTCGTAAAGAAAAAGAAGATGATCGTATGATTCACGTTCGTATTCAAAATGCGAATTTGGAACCAGTGTTCTTTGCATATCCAGATGTCGCAGAAATGAACGAAATCGTTGAAAACATTGTTAAAACCCAAGAACCAGAATATGACTTTGTCGCAGAAGATGGCTTTGGTCATACTTTCTGGAAAATCGAAGATGATGCAATCAATGCTCGCATCACAGAAATTTTTGCAAAAGTTCCTGCATTTTATGTTGCAGACGGACACCACAGAACTGCCGCTGCTGCACGTGTGGGTGCTGAAAAACGCGAAACCAATCCTAATCACACAGGCAACGAAGAATACAATTATTTCTTGGCTGTGATTTTCCCAGAATCTCAATTAAAAGTTATTGATTACAACCGCGTTATCAAAGATTTGAACGGTTTAACATCCGCAGAATTTATTGAAAAATTGCATGAATCTTTTGATGTTGAAGAAATGGGTACTGAAACTTATAAACCAACAAAATTACATAACTTTTCTATGTATTTAGATGGCAAATGGTATTCATTGACCGCAAAAGCAGGCACATACAACGATAACGATCCAATTGGTGTTTTAGACGTAACTGTATTGTCTAATTTGGTATTTGATAAAATATTGAACTTGGGCGATTTGCGCGTCAGCAAACGTATAGATTTCGTTGGCGGAATTCGTGGTCTTGGCGAATTGAAAAAACGCGTAGATTCAGGAGAAATGGTTGCTGCATTTGCTTTGTACCCTGTAACAATGCGTCAAATCATTGACATTGCAGATACAGGCAACATCATGCCACCAAAAACAACTTGGTTCGAACCAAAGTTACGCAGTGGTTTGGTAATTCACAAATTATCATAAAAACCAAATGAAAATAAAACACCGACAAATTGTCGGTGTTTTTTTAATTTCCTAACAAACCACCCAATCCAGGCGGTTTTTTATATCATTTTTTATTCATTAAAATGGAATATCATCTGCGATAGCATCAACATTGATTTCTTCACGTGGTTGTTCCGCCACTGGTTCGCTTGATTCAGATGCACCATCCATGGTCTTTGCACCAGATAAGATAACCATTTGACCAGCATAAGGATTCAACACAACTTCTGTGGTGAATGTGTCAACACCCTGTTGATTTTGCCATTTACGTGTGCGCAGAGAACCTTCCAAATACAATTTAGTACCTTTTTGCAACATGCGTTCTGCAACTTCAACTAAATTTGGATTGAAAATCACAACACGATGCCATTCTGTTTGTTCTTTCTGTTCACCGGTTTGACGATCACGCCAACGATCTGATGTAGCCAGAGAAAAACTGACCACCTTTTGACCACTTTGCATTGTACGAACTTGAGGTTCTTGACCGATATTACCGACCAATATCACTTTATTTATACTGCCTGCCATTTTTTCTTCCTTTGATTAGTTATAATTGTATGATTGCGAAAAAAATGAATAAAAACAAGAAAAAAAAGAACGCATCAAAAATTGATGCGCTTTTATTTATTCCTCTTCATCGACTTCTTCTGTTTCATCATCTTCTTCCACAGCATTTAAATCGATTTCTTTTGGCACACCCAAAATATCTTCGATTTTTTCGGATGCTTCATCTAAATCCATTTTATGCAACACTGCAAATTCTTGAGCCATGCGTTCCAAAGCACGCAAATATAATTGACGCGCAGAGAAAGTCATTGTATCTGTAGCAGTTCTGCGTTGTAAATCACGAACAACCTCTGCCAATTTCATAGGATCACCAGAATTTATATTTTCTTCGTATTGTGCGGCACGACGCGCCCAAATCATACGTTTGGCCCCAGCTTTACCCTTGGCGGAAGCAATCGCTTCATCCATTTGTTTGGCACTGGCCAATGGGCGTAACCCCGACAATTCGGCCCTGTCCAAAGGAACACGCAAAGTCATATGGTTTCTTTCGAAATCTATGACCATCATTTTCATTTTTTGATCGCCGATTGTTTGTTCTTCAATACGCAACAGTTTACCAACACCCTGGGTTGGATAAACGACATATTGACCATTTTTAAATTCAAGTTTTTTTGTTGGCATATATAAACACCTTTACAGTTGCCATTCTCTCTCTGTTTCGTGGTAATTATAACACAAAAAATTGAAAAAACAAATATTTGGCAAAAATATTATTGCCCCAGACCAGATGGCGAAAACCGACCAATATTGTTAAACAATTCTTCCAGGGCATTCAATTCGATAGCAGCCGGTATTTGTGTTTCGCCGTCTGCCAATTTTATATCCTGTAAATCTTGGTCGTGTAAAACCTTGGTTTTCAAAATTTTGCCGTTTTTCACCCATACTAACAGCACAGTTTTATCCGTATAAGTGGTTGGTAATGGGCCACGCAAATTTTCTTCGGCACCATAATAAACCCACACTTCATCCCCGTAAATCGTGCGTGCCTGGGGATCGCCGATTTCTTCTTGCAATTTTGATGTGGTTTTTATTCCCGTGATTTTGCTATCTAAATCTTCCGGAAAAACATACCCACGATGTCTGGTTTGAAAAGTGCAAGCCGCCATCAAACCAACCATCAAAACGCAAAATATTTTTTTCATATCTTTTACCCTTCGCCGTTATCTTTGTTAACTTTGACCGCAAAATTAGCAATATGTTGTTTCAATTCTATTTTATACAAATTATTAGATTTTGCCAATTCTACCAATTTATCAAAATTAGGATTTGCCGCACGCGCCGCTGCGAATCGCGTTTCAGATTTCATAAATTCTTCCAATGCCAATGGGTTATCAACACAATAATCCATCATCAAAGGATTTTCGCCCGATTCTATATTTGCCGGATTAAATCTGTATAATGGCCATGCCCCAGTGTTCACCAAATTGTTTTGGTGTTCAACACCGTTTTGCAATGCAAAGCCATGTGCAATACATGGCGCATAGGCCAAAATAATTGACGGGCCATCAAAGCTTTCAGCTTCGCGAAATGCCTTAACCGCCTGGACAGGATTTGCCCCCAACGCAATTTGTGCAACATAAGCACCCGACATCATAGCCATCAATCCTAAATCTTTCTTGGCATGTTCTTTGCCCCCAATTGCGAATTTCATAGATGCACCAAACGGTGTGGATTTAGATTGTTGACCACCTGTATTTGAATAACCTTCGGTATCCAAAACCAAAATGTTCACATTTTCACCACTGTGCAACACATGGTCCAAACCACCATATCCAATATCGTATGCCCAACCGTCACCACCAACAATCCACACAGATTTATCAACAATCGCATCCAATAAATGTTCTGCATATCTGGCGCGATCATTATCTATCTTGGATAATTTTTGCGCGACATCTTGTTTTATTTCACGTTGTTTTGAAACATCTTTTTCACTAACTATTTTATCGACATCTTCAAAACCCAATTCAAACAAAACACTACGCAGTGCAGATTTCTTTTGATTCAGCGCGACACGCATACCCAAACCATATTCTGCATTGTCTTCGAACAAAGAATTTGACCACGCGGGTCCACGACCATTTTCATCTGCACACCATGGTGTTGTTGGCAGATTTCCGCCGTATATAGACGAACAACCTGTTGCGTTTGCAACGACCATATGATCGCCAAATAATTGTGACATCAAACGAATATACGGTGTTTCGCCACAACCAGAACATGCACCTGGAAATTCAAAATAATGAGGTAACAGTTCAACATGCTTTGGTATATTTAAATTCAATTTATCTTTATTTATGCCTTTGATTTTAATTGATTCATCAAATGCCTTTTGATTTTTTATTCCTTCAGCCATTGGAATCATAGATATAGCAGACACAGGACAATTCTTCATACACAATCCACACCCTGTACAATCAGCCGGCGATATATTTAATGTGTAATATAAATCACTGCCCAATTCAGGTGTTTTCACAGGAACAACAATCACACCACGTTTGGTTGCTGATTCCATTTCTTGTTTGTTCATAATCTTGATGCGAATCGCACCATGTGGACACAGCATTGAACATTTTCCACATTGAATACATTTGCTTAAATCACAACTTGCAACACGTGTAGACAAAGCACGTTTTTCATATCTTGATGTTCCCACAGGATATTGCCCTGCCCCGAACAAACCATCAACACGGAATCTGGACACAGGCACATCATCACCATGTCCCGCCACAATTTCACCCAAGGTACCCGCAATCTCCGCAGGTGCATCTGCCGTCATAGCAGGTATGAAATCAGGTGCTAATTCAGAAACACTGGATGGGAATTCGTATTTTTGTAAATAACTTTCCGCTTTGTCCACAGCATTCCAGTTAGCCTGGACTATATCCATACCCTTCTTTTTATATGTTTTTTCAATCGCGGTTTTTGCTGCTTCTTTTGCGACAGCTGGGTCAATCACTTTTGTTAAGTTGAAGAAATTCAACATAATAAATGTGTTAATTCTGTTGCCCAATCCCAATTCGTTTGCCGCACGATTCGCATCCAAGAAATATAAATTCGCACGCATACGAATCAAATGTTCCTGGGCTGACTTTGGTAAATTTATGAATGCTTCATCGGGTGCCATAGATGTATTTATTAAAATAGTTCCACCTGCACGCAAAGCAGCGAACACATCAAATCTTTGTGCAATCATAAAATTGGATACACAGATGAAATCTGCACTTTCCACCAAATATTCACTTTTAATTGGATTGGATGAAAATCTGATATGAGATTGGGTTACCCCACCAGATTTTTTGGAATCATACACAGCATAAGATTGAGGATACAAATCAGAATTTTCCCCAACGATTTTTACAATATTTTTCACTGCCCCAACTGTACCATCACTGCCAATTCCCCACAACACAGCGGTTTTAACATCTGGGTTTTCAATTGTAAATGTTTTGTCTGTAGCCAAAGATAAATGCGTTAAATCATCATCTATGCCGACTGTGAAATTATGATGTAATTCATTACGCATCATAGATTCAACAATGGCTTTGACGTCTCTTGGTTTGAATTCTTTTGATCCCAAACCATAACGACCACCAAACACAGATATTTTTGAATCAACTATGCTGCGAACATTTTGATACAAAGGTTCACCGATGCTGCCTGCTTCTTTTGTTCTGTCCAATACAGCAATTTGTTCAACCGTCTTTGGCAAAGATTTCAAAAATGCTTTGATTGGAAAAGGACTGAACAAATGAACACGAACCAAACCGATGCCTGCTGGCAAGAAATCCAAAGTTTCTTCAATTGTTTCACATGCAGAACCCATCGCAACAATTACATACTTTGCATTTTTATCGCCAACATAATCAACCAAACCATATTTACGACCGGTTAATTTTGCAAATTTATCCATACATTCTTGCACTATCTCAGGAACAGAATCATACAAAGAATTAGCTGCTTCACGACCCTGGAAATAAACATCTGGATTTTGTGCAGTTCCACGAATCTTTGGATTTTCAGGATTCATACCACGTGCACGATTTTGTGCAACCAAATCATCAGGCAACATTTCATGCAACACGTCATCATCAATACGTGTCAGTGCGGATTCTTCATGACTGGTTCTGAACCCATCAAAGAAATGCAAAAATGGAACACGCGATTTCAAAGTTGCAGAATGCGCAATTGCCGCCATATCATGCGCCTGTTGTACATTATGCGAAGACAACATCGCAAAACCAGTTTGACGAACAGCCATCACATCACTGTGATCACCAAATATAGACAACGCATGTGTTGCCAACGCACGTGCCGCAACATGCATAACGAAAGGCGTCTGTTCACCCGCGATTTTATACATGTTTGGAATCATCAGCAACAAACCCTGGGACGCAGTAAATGTCGTAGCCAAAGCCCCCATCTGCAAAGCACCATGCAACGCACCCGCCGCACCGGCTTCTGATTGCATTTCAATAATTTCAGGTATCACACCCCAAATATTTTTCTTGTGTTGGAAAGACCATTCATCCGCCAATTCGCCCATAGTACTGCTGGGGGTAATTGGATAAATTGCCGCACAATCAACACATCTGTAGGCGACATCTGCCGCTGCCCAGTTCCCATCTACAATCAACTTTGACATTTTTTTAACCTATCCCAATATTATTTTTTACTATCTTTTTTTGTATCTGATTTTTTATCTTCTTTTTTAGTTTCAGATTTTTTATCTTCCTTCTTCACCTCGATTTTAGAATCTTTCTTATCAGATTTTTTATCTTCTTTTGGTTCTTCTATATTTTTCTTGCCGATTTTTGACATAGCCCGAACCATATCCATTGCGCGTTGCAATTGATAATCGCGTTCGTCTTTTTCTTCATCAGTCAAACTTAACAAATCTTCTTCGTCATCATCATCTGATTTATCAGCTTTTTTGTCTTTCTTTTTAGCAGAATCTTTTTTCTTGGACGCATCATTTTTCAAAGAATTTTTAAATGTTGCTTCGGAAAACATACTTTCTTTCTTTTCCAGAACTTCAAGTTTACTCTGCAATACTTCGACATCAGGTGTAATGCCTTCGTTTTGAATAGATTTGCCACTTGGTGTGTAATAACGTGCAATAGTAATATGAATTGCAGATCCATCACCCAAAGGTTTTTGTTGTTGCACAGAACCTTTACCAAAACTTTGAGATCCCATAATTATCGCGCGACCATTATCTTGCAATGCCCCCGCCACAATTTCAGATGCAGATGCAGAACCATGGTTTATCAACACAACCACAGGTTTTCCATTTACCAAATCACCAGATTTCGCAAACATACGTTCTATGTCTGTTTTTTCTTTGCCACGTGTAGAAACAATTTCGCCACCGTCCAAAAATGCATCAGACACATCCACAGCCGCAGTCAAATATCCACCAGGATTATTACGCAAATCTAAAACATAACCTGCAACTTTTTTCTTTTCCAAATCTTTGATTGCGTTTTTCAATTCCTTGGTTGTTGTCGCGCCGAAATCAGATATACGAATATAACCGATTTTTGCCAATTTATCATCATCTGCCGCCGCAGTATCATCTTTGGCAGAGAATTTAACAGATTTCACTTTGATAATTGCGCGTTTCAAAGTGATTTCTTTGGGTTCTTCGCCCGAATGAACAATAGTCAATTTAACTTTAGTTCCTGGTTTACCCTTCATTTTTTTAACGGCCTGATTCAAAGTCAAATCGAACACCTGTTCGCCATCAATATGTGTAATGTAATCGCCCGCTTCAATTCCGGCCTTGGCCGCAGGCGTATCATCAATTGGGGAAATAACACGAATTGCACCTTTCTCGCTGGTTATTTGAATACCCAAACCGCCAAATTCACCGTGTGATTTATCGTTAAATTCTTTGTAATCTTCTTTGGATAAATAGGAAGAATGAGGATCCAAAGCCGCCAACATACCATTCATAGCACCTTCTAACATTTTGCGTTCATCGGCTTCTTCTACAAATTTATCGCGTGCAGTTTCAAACACCAAAGCCAATTTTTTCAATTCAGCATAAATCTGGTCATCAGTCAAATGAACAACAGGTTCTTCCTTCTTGGTATTCTTTGGTGCAGCATCTGCAACAATTGGCATTAACAGAACAAACAATAAAAATAATTTTTTAACCATAAAATTTCCTTTTATTACAACGATTACTTCCGTAAAGCATAGTAAAAAAACAAAGGGTGTGCAACACGATTTTTCAAGTTTTTTTATTTTGCCAAAATTTTGTAAAATCCATGATTTACAATTCAAATCTGATTTGATAAAATGCGGTCGATGGGTCGTTTCAAAGTCATTTTTTCAAGTATTATGTGTGGGTTTATCATCAACCCATGTTTTTCGAACACAGAATTGATAAAAATACAAAACCAAATCAAACAAACTGAACAGCAAAACAAAAAACTGGAACAGCAAATTATCACTTCTGTCAAAGACATGGAACAGACCAAGAAAAAATTGGTCAAAGCCGCCAACCAGGTCAGTGATTTAGAAGAACAACGCTCTGCCATGGCGAAACGTATTGCCGAATTGGATGCACAACGCGATATTATAAACAAAGATTTATCCAAAAGTTATGATGGTATATCTGACGCCACATCCAGCATTTTATTTATCGCATCAAATCCAACTTTTGATTCCGAAACCATGCATGAATATGTTTTAACATCTGTGGTGTTGGCATCTGCTGCGGATCAATTTGACGAACAAATAATGGACGCGACACAAAAAATCAAAGAATTGGATAAAATCCGTGAAGAACGTGCAATTGAAAAAGAAAAATTGGATCGCAGTGCGAAAAAATATACCAACGAAAAAAACAATCTGGATAAATTATTAAAAACGCGTTCTGCACAAAATGTAAAATTAAAAAATCAACAATTGGCAATCCAAGAAAAATTAAGAACTTTATCAGCCCAGGCAAAAAATATTTCAGAATTGTCCGCAGGGGTTGGTTCATCTGAAATGTCTGGGGACACCCGTTTTTCAAGACGTAAATTAACACCACCAGTGCGTGGAAAATTGGTTGTTAAATACGGCGAAAAAACAGCATTGGGATTAAAATCTGATGGCTGGCGCATACACACACGCGGAACAACAATTGTTACCGCCCCAGCAGATGGCGTTGTTAAATTCGCAGATAATTTCCGCGGATTTGGCAAAGTTATAATTATGTCGCACAAAAACGGATATAACACAGTTATGACAAATATGGGCGAAATTGATGCCTTGGTTGGCCAAGAATTTTTAGCCGGCGAACCTTTGGGGCGTATGAATGAAAATCGTCCAGAGATGTATTTAGAGGTCAGACGTGGCAACAAATCGGTTGACCCCGCTTGGATATTTAACGAACCCAAACATAATTTATTTTTCTAAATAAATAATTGATTAAAATTCGAATCTGACACCAACTAACAAATTGGTGTAAAGCATATTTTCAGCACTGAACCATTCGCGATGCAACGAACCAGTGCTGTCTGATATATTCCACATAATTTTTGGGATATAAATCAAGCGAGCCTGAAAGTCTAAAAACGCATAAGGCGTTATTCCATAAGATAACCCCAATGCCCCCAACAGAGCAATATCTGTAGAATCAGGATACAAACTGGCATCGGTTGGATTATCAAATTGTAAAATACCTTCGCTGTCCACAGTACCATATTTTTGCAAATCTGTATCCGTAGACAAATCGCCATAAATATCAAACAAATGTAATGTTGTTTTTGATATAGCATACCCCATTCCAAACCCAACATATGGAACGATTTTGTTTATAGGCTTGTATGTGCCGTTAAAGAAATCATAGAATCCCATTATAGAAATAACATCTGTCGCAATAGTAGATTTTACACCCATACTGCCGACATGAATAACCGCATTGTCCAAACCACCACCAGTAACACTTAAATTACCTTCTATCAAAGGCATTTGATTATAATCTGTTTCTGCGATGTGATCATATCCCGCTTCGACACGCCATTGGGTATGATTTGGCACAGTAAATCCCAAACTGAACCCGGCAGTGAAAACACTTTTATCAAATCTTTTTCTGATTGGTAATTTAGATAAATCGCCATACCCCGCAAAAGTATAACCAGATGGAGAACCTGCATTATCATATCCAATCCATGATATAACATCACCATTATCATCGTTTACATAATAATAACCATACAAACTGCCAATTTCGTTTTTCATTTTGGCATCACCGAAAGAAAAACCGCCACGAACATTGATAACGAAACGCAAACCATCTTCGGTGTATACGCCGTCATCTACGTAATATCCATCATATTCCCACCCCGCAAACGCAGGTGCCACAGACAGCATCAACAGCAATGAAAAAACAGTATTTCTTACCTTCATAATTACTGATATTATATCACAAAAAAAAAATCAAAAAAATATAAAAGTATTAAATAAAAATGCCCCGAAGGGCATTTTTTATCTTTCAACAGAATAAACATCAACTTCTGTATAATCAGCCCCTTTATCAACATTACCATATATAGTAACCATATCATTGACACGAACTGTTTTACCGTTCCAATCTTCTTCTTCTATTTCCAACATCACAGTCCCAGAAGAATCTTCGAACATATAAATATTATCACCCATATTTTTTGTAATACGACCACGCATCTTCACAGGTGTATTATCGGGCAATGTCATTACTTCTGTTACCGACCAATAGGTTGGTTGATTATTCGTATTGTTTTTTGCCTGGTTGTTTTGCATAGCCATGGCACCACACAAAGGAACCAGTGTAAAAACCGCAAACAAAGATATTTTTTTCATTTTGTTTTCTCCTTGCTATATTTTTGTTTTCCAACTAATTACATTATATCAAATAAATATATAAAAATATTCAGGAATGAAATCATAATACACACCTTGAAATCAAAAGCTCTGTATCATCCTGAGTGGACAACAGTCCGCGCAAGGATCCAGGTAAATAAATTGTTTATACCTTTTTATTAACCTGGATTGCCACAGGGGCTACCCGCCCCTTCGCAATGACAGTGGGCTACAAAAAACCGCCGATAACGGCGGTTTTTATTCAAACACATACAAACTTACATTTCGATATCTTCACAAGATTCTTTAATCTTTGCGTCACTACATTTCATACCGCGTGTATCTTTGAACCATCCCTTATGTCCCGTAGATTCACACGCTTGGGTTGATGTGACTGAACAGAAATGGCATATACGATCTTCACGATTAAACGTTGACCATACTTCCCTTTGACCACCAGGTATTTTTATCGTTTGTTTATTCGAATTAGCAGTACCAGCAGCGCCACCAATAGCTGCACCAATAGCCATACCCGCAGGTCCAAATGCCGCCCCCACAGCAGCACCCGCAACAGCACCTAACATCGCAGAATTACCCTCTGTTGTTCTGCTTGCACCACCAAATTCAGATTTACCATTCACTTTCTTGGTCAAACTCTGTTGTGATACACCCTGGCCAATATCATACACAATAGAGAACGGTGTTACCAAAGGTGTTTCTTCGGACAAACCAATATTACCTGTTCCACTTGGCAACATATTGCACATATATTCTGCAACATCCGCTGATGCTTCCTTGGTTGCTTTGGTAACCAATTCTTGCCATTTCTTGTTATAGTTATCTTGGGCCTGACGCAATGCAGCCATTGCAATAACGGTTCTGTATTCGTTTAACAGATTCGGGAAACGTGCAGATGTCATTTCTGCTTTCTTTTTGCCTCTGCTCTTACTATCGCTTGAACCTTTGATTTGTGATAAATCACGCCCAGTGATGCAGAATTGAATCTTTTGATTGGCTTCCAGCAAAGAAATTGTTCTGTTAATCGTTCCGGCGATATTATTCAATTCATCACCAATAGCAGCGATAATAACATCTGCGCCTTCCAATCCAGAATTCTTTTCGGTAATTTCTTTAATATAATCTTCAACACCTAATTCACCTGGTTTCAAATTTTTACCACCATCTTTGACAGTGCCACCCGCATCACCCATTTTGATTTTACCAAATGTAATCAACCCGGCAATACGGTGTACACCCGCCGCTTTGGCTTCTTTGATAGAACCTGTTCCCAAATATTCATCGGATGCAAATGCATTACAATCTGTTGTAGAACCACAATGTTCTGTCATAATTTCTTCTGCCAATTTTTGACAGTTATCCAATGCTTTGTTATCAATGTTTAAATACAATCCCATCAACATATCATCCAAATCAGACATTTTGAAATCCGTTCTGGTTTGTTTACATACAACCAATTTATCGATTGGGCAAATATCGTGGATATATTGATAATCCATACCGATACCGTTCACTAAATCTTTTCCGCATCTGTCTTCGGATGTACAGCAATCTTTGACTTCTTTGGTACATGCATCAACACGCATAGATGCCAATTTGCTGACCACGTAATCCCAAATTTGTGGTTCCATACGTTCGCATGGATCAATTTGAACTTTACAGAAAGAACGTGCCATATCTGGTCGTGCCAAGCATGCATCCATTGTGGCTTCGCCTTTGCCTTCGATATCGTCTTTACATGCTTTCTGGATACAATCTGAAATATCTTTCAAGCAAGATTGACGTTTATCAGATTCAACATTTTGTTCAGCCAAACGAATCGTCGGGGCTGCCTCTCTTAAGAAATCATCCCAGATAAGATCACGAACTGCGACACAGCTGTCCAAAACTCTTTCACAAATGAAACGTTTTGATTCCAAAATTTCCATTGTAGATGCAGTAATATCATATGTATTCACGGTTTTAACTTTTGTACCTGCTGTGCTTTCTGCTTTGTTGTTCTGCATATTTTCAGATGCAATTGTGAACACGCAATTTGACCAATTTTCACCACAGGCATCTTCACTGCGCATACATTTTTTATATTCGACCATACATGTTCCACGATCGTATTTGTTGGATTCTTCCAAAGATTCTTTCAAAGCGCTACGCACTGCTTTGTTTGCTTCTGCCAAAGCGGCCTTGGCTTCGCCTTTCTTTTGTTCAATGCTGTTCGCCAAACCTTTACAATCTGACGCAATTTGACGAGAATACATTTGGGTTAATATTTTCATATCGCCCGCACATTCTTCGTCCATTTGTGCCTTACAAATTTTATTTGCGGCATTATATAATTCATCCCCTGTTTTACCAGCTACACTGTCTTCATCATCTTCTTCTATGTCCTCTTCATCTGTGTCATATAATGAAGATGTTGACCACATAGATCTTTTTATTTCTGTTTTATCTTTTGTTGCCTTGGTCGCTACGACATTACCATTTTTATCGTATTTTCTTTCGCCATTAAAAATAATATCAGCGTTCGCACCGGCTTGAACTTTTTCAACTTCTTCTGTGCCGATACGTTCTGCTTCAGCCAACATATTTTTAATTTCTTCCAATGCAGATTCATGGCTTTTCACTTCATTACTGCAATTACAAGAACCACCAATTTCGTTATCAACAATACAGAATTGATCCATACAACCATAATATGCATCATAACATTCTTGGTCATAAACACCTTTGGCTTCTACTTTGCCACGTACTTTGGTTCCAATGTTAATGGCAGATTGCTTCTTCGCCGCAAACGCATCAACTGTACCAACGAATACAGTCAATATTCCAAACAAAAAACCAAAGTTTAATATTTTTTTCATGTCGTTCTCTCCTGTATTGCACTACATATTTATATCTTCACAAGATTCAACTTCCTGACAGAATTGTTTTTTACCACCAGATGCAGCACCCAAAATACCGGCACCGACCGCACCAACCACACCACCGATTGCAGTTCCCCATCCGGCACTTACCATAGTACCAGCAGACGCACCAGCAGACAAACCACCCGCAGCCGCTTTCAAAGCAGATGTGGCCTTGGATTCACCACCCTCTTCGCAAACCTGTTGTATACGGCATACATGACAGTTACGCAAATCTTTTTCGAAAGACACAGTGTGAATATAACTGTAATTACTCTTAGATTCTTTCGGTTCTTCTGGTTCATAAGTTTCCAAACATGTCTTGCGTGCTGTTTCAATATCTTCTTTGCGGGTTAATTCTGCAATTTTGGATTCCAGTTCACGCAAATTACGATTTTCAGCAGACATTTTTGCTATCAATTTTGCGGTATTAAACACGTTCACACCGACAGATTCTTTACCTTTGACTTTTTTGGCCTTGACGCTTTGACTGTCTGAACATGCGGCCACAGTTTTTTCTTGTTCAAATTGTTTAAAGAATTCTTCAACTGCTGCATCAGAATTAGCAATCACCGTTTTACGCAATTCGGCCAATTTCTTTGAACCGCTTGGCAACTTATTCAAAGATTCAATTGTTGTATCTGTTGGCAAACAAGACATATCTGTTCCGCAAACCTTTGACAATTGTTCACTGAAATAATTCACACAGCCCTGCAACATTTGATAATCTAACTGTAACATTGCAGATTGAACGATTATATCAAATTGTTCTGCGGTCTTGCATGACGGAAACATACTTTGTGGGCACAAAGCAGCGATTTCATATGGCTTTTTGCCAACACATTCTGCCTTGGTAAAATCTTGGCCACATTTATCACGTAAACATTTATCTACATCATTTTCACAGAACTTTGTTTGCAAATATCCTAATTTATCATTAACAACCGCCTGCAACCCAGGAATCATAGAATCACATTCTGTAATAATCGGACAGATACCAGCCGCAACATTAACATCACTTAAACATTCCGCATTTGTAGATGTTGAACAACTTTCTTCCAAACAATCTTGAATCTTGGCCAGACATGTTGCACGTTGGTTTTTATCAGCATATTTGGCAGCTTCAGCCAAAACGCTTTTCATTTCTTCTTCCCAATCTTTTTTAACATCATTACGAGTTGCCATACATTGATCCAAAATATTATCACATGCATTTGAACGACGTTTTAATAAACCTGCATCTAAACAGTTTTCAAAATTCGTTCCACATCCACCCTTATCTGCAATACAAGAACGATAGGCCAACAAACATTCACCACGATTATATTTGTTTGTTGTATCTAACATTTCCAAACGTGCCTTACGCACGGCAGATTCTGCAATACGTTTATTAGATTCTGCATTTGTTTTTTGATCTTTTAAATATGCATCATAACTTTTGCAATCTTGAGCAATCAAACGGGTGTACAACATTTTTTCCATTTCACCCTTATCACCACATGATTCCAATTCAGATTTGCAATATTTCGCAGCCATATTATACAAATCTTCACCCATGGTAACATCATCACCAACTTCTTCCTCTTCGTCACTGCTTAACCAAGACATAAAGTTAGCATTTGAAACTTTCTTGCTGGTATTATTTTCACCAAAAACCAGACGTGCCTTGGCCCCCAATTGTTCACGTTCTACACCTTCGGTAAACAATTTATCTGCTTCAGCTTGAATATCCAAAACTTCTTGAATTTTCTTTTTTGATAAATTTATATTTTCAGAACACGCACAACGTTCACCTTGGCTTTCGTCTAACATACAGAAATTATCCATACATTCACGATATGCATCACGACAATCGCCAGATGACGAAGATTTATTTTTTTTCCCAGATTTCTTGGTTTCTACGACTTCTTCAACTTCTTCTTCATATGTTTCTTCAGCCATATCATCGACATAATCATCACCCGCATCTTCCACGCTGACTTCTTCGGGTTCTGCCACTTCTTCTTTCACAGCAACGGTCTCTTTGGCTTCTTTCACATCTTTAGCGCTGATACTTGCAGATCGCATACCACCACGAGATCCACCCATTCCAACGCGCGCTTTACTGCGATCCGCAGCCACAGCGACAGTTGCACAACATATCAACAATACTGAAAAAACATTTATTTTCATAATATTATCCCTACACTCTTTCTTAAATATTCTATCAAAAAAGGAAGTCTATTGCAAGCGCAATATAAAAACTTCTTGCATTTTTAATCACCTGCTAATATCATTAGACGGGACAAAATCAAACAAGGGATTTTATTTATGGCAAAAGATGACGTTATTGTTTTTTCAGGCACAGTCGAAGAAAGATTGCCAAATACAATGTTCCGTGTTCGTCTTGAAAACGGTCATATGATTTTGGCTACTATGTGCGGAAAAATGAGAAAAGCAAGAATATGGGTTAACACCGGTGAAAAAGTCCACGTGGAAATGACCCCATATGATTTGGACAAAGGTCGTATAACATTCGTAGAACGCACACACACGACCAATGAACAAAGTTCTCAAAATTAAAAATTCCACGTTATGTGGAATTTTTTTTATATATTGCAAAATACCCTTGCTAAAAATACTCTGTTTTTGATATTCTGGCTTAACGGGCTCAATTTTTTCTCCTTGTT
>JAKSTB010000016.1 GCA_024402815.1 Alphaproteobacteria bacterium
AAAGAAATTGCCAGAGGTAGCGAAAAGGCGGCAGAAAGTTATGCTTTTGTAAGATATCTGGTTGCATCAAACGCATCCTATAATAATGCAGTGATGAATACGATTCAGGTGTTGGCAGAAAAAATAAGTATGCGTGTTATCGCAGAGATACAAAAAAACAAGATTGATTAAATATGAAGTGGCAAGAATCTGATTTTAATTCTGGGATAGCAAATATTAACGCAGTGTTGATATATGGACCTGATGCGGGATTGGTTGATGAATTATGCGACAAGGCCATTGAAAAGCTGGAAATTGAAAAAGATAATTTATTAGCAATCGATGCAAACGAATTACGTGATAAACAAGATGCTGTATTCGCAGAAAGTTGCAGTCCTTCTATGTTTGGTGGTCGCAAAGCCGTAATAATATCGGGGGCAGGTGACGGGGACAGCAAAATAATATCTGAATTGGTATCCAGTTCATCTTTGTGTGCAACTGTCATTGTAACTGCTGGCGATTTGCGTGCAGGATCTTTGCGTAAATTGTTTGAAGATGGCAAAAATATAGCCACGGTTGCGTGTTATACGGATGATGCCAAGACATTGGAAACTTTGATTCGCAAAGAATTATCTGCACAATCTGGAATTAACCAGATAACCCCTGATGCGATGTCTTATATGTTATCTCATTTTGGTGGGGATCGTGGAATTACACGCAGTTTTTTACAAAAGATAGCTATATATGTTTCTGATAAGCATGTTGTAGATTTAGAAGATGTAGAAAAATGTTTGCCTGATACATCTGCATCCAGTGTTGATGATTATATGTATTCATTAACCGCAGGGCATATAAATCAAACTATGGTTGCGTTGGATCGGTTAATTTATGCAGGTGCCGATGCAAATATGTTAGTGCGTATGTTGTATATTCATTTTACAAGATTATTAACAGCGGTTGTTGACGGTCAATTACCAAAACTGTTTTGGAAAGTTCAAGATAAATTTAATATGGCTATGAAAATATGGCCGGCGGACGAAATATCAAATGTGTTATCTAAATTAAATGATTTAGAAAAATCATGCAGAACAAACGGTTATCAGCCAGAAATTTTAATTCGCGATTTTTCGTTAAAATTATCTGTGCGTGCTGCAAAATTGGCATTAAAACGAAGGAAATAAAAAATGTTAGCATCTGTTTATGCCCCAAAAGATTTTAAAAGATTACGCGTATCTGGTGATTTGGTTGCGCGTTGTTTTGATTTTATTACCCCACATATTGTTGCGGGAATATCAACCGGTGAAATAGATAGATTGGTTGCCCAGTTTTTGAAAGAAAATGGTGCACGGTCTTCTGATTTAGGGTATATGGGATATCCAAAAAGTATTTGTACATCTGTGAATGATGTTATTGTGCATGGTATTCCCAGCGATGCTGTAATTTTGAAAGACGGCGATATAGTTAATGTTGATTTAACCGCTGAATATCACGGTTTTCATGGTGATGCATCGCGTATGTTTATGATTGGTAATGTATCAAACAAAGCACGCGAATTGGTTCAAACATGTCAAGATGCGTTAAATGCCGCTATATCAATTTGTGCGCCGGGTGTCCCGTTGTCTGAAATCGGTAAAACCATAGAAGCAGTTGTAAAACCACATGGTTTTTCTATCTCACGCGATTTTGTTGGACATGGTATTGGCAAAGTTATGCATGACGAACCACAGATTTATCATTTTTACGACAAGATGTGGGACAAAGTTAAAATGGTTCCAGGTTTAGTATTTACAATTGAACCTATGATAAACACAGGTCGTCCGGAATGCAAAATCGATCCTGATGGTTGGACTGCACGTACTGTGGACGGCGGGTTGTCGGCCCAGTGGGAACACACATTAGGAATCACAGAAGATGGTGTAATCATATTCACAGAAAAAATGACCCATGATTAAAGATAACGAAATACAATCTTTGCAACAAGGTCACAGAACACGTCTGCGCAAAAAGTTTTTAGATGGACAGTTGGCTGAATATGAAATTTTAGAATTATTGTTAACTTATGCTATACCCAGACGTGATGTCAGGACTTTATCACGACAATTATATAAAAAGTATGGCAATTTACATAATTTGTTTTCTGCATCTTATGAAGATTTAATTACGAATCCTGGTATCAAAGAAAACGCGGCAACGTTTTTCAAAATGATTCATAAATTGATGGAATTAGATTATAAATATTATTTGAATAACGCGCCTATATTTCACAATTATGAAAAGTTAGAAAATTATTGCAAATTGGTGGTTGGTGGAAAATCTGTCGAAGAATTTCATGTTTTATATTTAGATGCACAATTCAAATTGATTCAAGATGAAACACACAGCAAGGGAACAATAGATTGGGCTGCGGTGTATATTCGTGAAATTGTGAAACGTGCGTTAGATTTAAATGCGCGTAGTGTTGTTCTGTTGCACAATCATCCAACACCATATACTTCTTTTTCATCTCAAGATATCCAAATAACCCAAGAATTACAAAATGCGTTGGATAAATTAGATATAAATTTATATGATCATTTGTTAGTATCTGCTGATGTTGTTTATTCTGCGCGTAATATGTTTTTATTAGATAACAATAAAAATTGATTTTGTTATTCCAATGATTTGCGAATTTCTGCTTCCATTTCTGGGGAAATTAACGCACCTGTATCTGTTACATTGAAAGATTCATACATCAATGCATTATCAGAATTAGAAAATTTTTTGTTTCTTTGATCTAATAATTCTTTGACATTTGATATTTCTACCTGTTTTTTATCGCATAATCTGGCAAACAAATTGTCACCATATATAACATTTATAATGGGTTTAACCAAAATGAATACAGTTAAAATCAAAACCAAAGAACGTATGTTTTTAAACAAAGAATCTAATTTTACACCGTTCTTTATGTATAACACACCCCATCCAAATAATAATATCGCAGTAAATGTTAACAGAACAATCCATGCGAAATTGAAAATAGAATCAAATGCAGGAAAAATACATGTTGGATCTTGGAAATAGATGTATTTATCATCCATGCCGAACACTGTCAGCCCAGAGTTTTTCAATAAATTAATAACATCTATTTGGTTCATATTTATTTTTTGGATGCAATATTAGTGAAAAATCCAGGAACAGAAAAATCTTCGTCGTTTGCAGCAGAACCCGCCCAATCAAATAAATTATCCAAACCAGGATCTTCCTTTTTTGTTTGAGGTTTAAATGGTAAATATTTACGCAATTTACCAAATCTGCCGTTGCCAGATGATTTTGTTGATGGCATAGAATCTTGTTTTTTAACAAATTCAGTTGCCAACTGTTTCAAGGTTTCATCAATATTTTCTTCATCCTTGGTATTGTCGGTATCGATTATAATTTCTTCTTCTATGTGTTCTTTTGGTTCTGGAACAATATCTTCCAAAGGTGTCATAGAAGACAATAATTCATCCAATCCAGATTCTTCATTTGTTTGTTCTTCAGCTGATTCTTCTGGGGTTTCTTCTTCTGTAACGGTTGTTTCTTGGACAACATCTTCTATGATTTCGATATTTTCAGTTGTTTCTTGTTTCGCAGGTTCAACAGAATCTTCGTTATTGACCGACAGTATGGATAAAATAGGAACAATCTTTTCTACGGCTTCATCAGTCGTTTCTGGGATTTCGGGTTCGTTTTTTGTTTCCGTTGTTTCGTCTGTTTCTGTTGTTTTTTTGCGTGATGTCGTACGCTTTTTTGTTGGTTTTTCAACAACAGGTTCTGGTTCTTGAATTTCCGTGGGTTCGATTGATTCTGGAACAGCGGTTATATCTATGTTTTCAGCCATCGCCGATGGCAATGCATTGTCCACAGATTTTGTTGTTTCCAATCCTGCATCATCTGCATCAACCGGCACACCAAACAAAACCGTATCTTTGTCCAGGTTTAATGCGCCACGAACCTCTTCAAAAGCACTGCGTATATCCGCCATATCAAAAATTTCACTGCCCGAAATATATATGATTTTTGTTTTCATAAAAAGATACCCCTCGATTTAACAAGTTGTATTATATCACATTTTAAGGTTGAACGCATATAAAAAATGTCTTAATATATCCAATATGGCAGATATAAAACAACAAATTTTTCAAGAATTAGATTCCATAGAGGCTTTGGCCACTCATTTAAGGGCTGATGCCACATGTGCCAGTAAACAAACCGATTTAGAAGTGGCTATTTTGACCAAACAGGTCGACAGTTTGCGGGAAAAGAACAAAATGGCGCAAAGTTTGATTGAAAAATCTGTTTCTATATTAGAGAAGTTAAAGAAATGAGTGTAGTTTCTATACCTATTGTTAACCGCGTTTATCAAATGGGCTGTGAAGACGGCCAGGAAGGGCGTTTAATGGAACTGGGACGTATGGTTGATGCACGTGCACGCCAGATTCTAGATAAAATTGGTCCATTACAGGAATCGGCACTTTTGGCGACTTTGTGCATAGTTTTGGTTGATGAAATTCAAAATAAAACCCAGAAACCAACGGTATCTGACGAAGATTTGCACGAAATCCTGGCACGTATTCGTGAAATAAAACATAAGATTTCATAGTAAACCGATAAAATCTAAATTATCAATCTTTCACACTTTCATATCGCAAAATTGTTGGTTTTTTGACTAAAAAAATTGACAATTTATATTTTTTTTGATACATTGAATCGAAACAAAAGGTGAAAATATGATTTGTGACCAAAAATATGGGGATATGATGGCTGATAAATTTATTGAATTAGCCAAACAAGATAATTTTATCAATTTATATTCAATCAGCTGTAATCTTAGTGTAGGCACTGTTGATGGCGCAGTTGCATTTTGGCCATGGTTCCGCAGTTTGCATTTACGTCAAAGCATAGATATTCTTAATCGTACGGATGTCCCAGATAATAGGACATTGTCCAAAAGGTTTGATAATTGGGGAAATCCAAAAGGTCCATTAAAGTTTATAGTAATCGCAGATCCACAAAGTTGGTATAAATATCACGAAGTAGTAAATGTCATTCAAAGCGCCTATAACAAACAACAGAAAGAATTAAAACGCGGTCTGAAAATAGCACAAACACCAGAATTTTATGCAGCTTTGGCAGAATTGACCAAGCAGTGTTTTACATTGCCAGAACGAAAATACGCGAATAGTTTGCTGGATTTAGTTACGCAATATACGAAATAAAGAAAGCCGTTCAAAATCGAACGGCTTTCTTTTTATTTATATCAAATTTCCCAATGCAACGGCGGTATCACACATGCGATTTGAAAAGCCCCATTCGTTATCGTACCAAGCCGTAACATGTAATACATCACCGTCAACGACTTTGGTTAATGTTGCATCAAATATAGAACTGTGTGAATCATGGGTTAAATCGATAGATACCACAGGCATATCGGTGAATCCCAAAATATCGGATTGGGCAGCAAACATAGCGGTATTTACAGATTCTGGTTTAACCTTTTTCTTCATATTCAAAACCAATTCGACGACCGATACATCGGGTGTTGGAACGCGTATCGCGATACCATCTAATTTGCCGGCCAATTTTGGTAATACCAAACCGATTGCTTTGGCGGCGCCTGTGCTGGTTGGAATCATAGATAAATTCGCGGCGCGGGCGCGACGGAAATCTTTATGGTTTTTATCCAATAATTGTTGATCGCCAGTATAGGCATGAACCGTGGTCATCCAACCGTCAACTATACCAAATTTTTTATCCAAAACATTTAACACAGGTGCCAAACAATTTGTTGTGCAAGATGCGTTGGAAACAATAATATCTTTCTTGGTCAAAGTTTTTTCATTTACACCGAATACGATTGTTTTATCTGCGCCAACGGATGGGGCAGAAACCAAAACGCGTTTTGCACCACAATCAATATGAACGCGTGCTTTGTCGGCACTGGTAAATATTCCTGTGCATTCCATAACCACATCAATTTTTAATTTTTTCCATGGCAATTTAGATGGGTCGCGTTCTGATAAACATTTAATTTTGTGTTTGCCAACCAATAAATAATCGTCTTTGGTCGTTACATCCATTGGCAATTTGCCATGCACAGAATCATATTGTAATAAATATGCGTTTTGTTCAACAGGCATCAAATCGTTGATTGCTACAAATTCAATATCTTTTCTGCCAGATTCCAATGCAGCACGTAAAACCAAACGACCTATGCGGCCAAAACCATTTATTGCGACTCTAATTTTTTTCATAAATATTCCCCCTTATTTTATGCTTATATAATATCATGATACGGGTATAAAAAACAATTTGATTTTTTTCTATTGAATGCTTGAAAAAACAAATGGTGGTTTTATAATGAAAATATGAAGAAAAATTCTGTAATCATAGCGGGGCCAACTGCATCTGGAAAATCTGATTTTGCACACGAATTAGCAAAACGGATAAACGGTGCAATTATAAACTGCGACAGTGTTCAAATTTATCGTGATATTGAAACTATATCTGCATCACCATTTGCTGAAAACATAAAAAATGGTTTTGATGAGATAGAAGGCGTGCCGTACAAATTGTTTTCAATTTTACCATTATCAGAACATATCAGTGTGGCAGATTATTTGAATTTGGCGACCAATGCTGTGAAGGAAGTTGTTGAAATGGGTAAAATCCCCGTCTTTGTAGGGGGCAGTGGATATTACATAAATGTTTTAATTCATGGTATTTCACCAATTCCTGAAATAAGTGCTGAAAACAGAGAGAAAGCACGCAAAATGGTGGCACAATGTCCAGATGCAGTGCATGAATTATTGCCGGAAGATTTTGAAAAAACAGATCCACAAAGAACAGCGCGTGCATTGGAAGTGTTTTTAGAAACGGGGACCCCGTTATCTCAATGGCAAAAATTACCACGCAAAGGTGCTTTGATTCCGGATGCATATAAAATACTGATATCGCCACCACGCGAATTGTTGTTGAATCGTATTGCAAAACGTGTGCCAGAAATGGTTCGTGGTTCTGCATTGGCAGAGGCAAAATATATCGTGGCAAATAAACTAAACGAAGACCGGGCCATAGGTGCATCGCAATTATGCCAGATGTTGCGCGGTGAAATCACAGAACAACAGGCAATTGATAATTGGATTGTTAAAACAAATCAATATGCAAAACGACAACGGACTTGGTATAAAACACAATATGCGCCTGATTTAGAAATTTTGCATGTCCCAAACAAAGAAGATTTGGACAGAGTAATAAATAAAATCAGTTAAAATTATTTTACCAATTTCAAATAGTATTCTTTTGTCGATTGATCCAGCCCAATTTTTTGCATTTTTTTGCGAACCCGCACCAGACCATTAAATTCTTTATCCAAAGGGCTGTAATTCGCCCATTCCCAATCAATTATGCCAGTGATCACCATTGTTTTTGGGTCTATTAAAATATTGCTGCACATGTCGTTATGATTCCATGAATATCCCGGGCATTTTTCACCACGCATGTCCGCCAATTCAGTTGGGTCTGCAAAAGATTTTTTATATATAAATTCGGCCAGTTGTTTGCTGATTTGATTTTGATATTTCTTTATACGGTGCGTTGGAATGCTGACCAATAATTTGCCGGGTATAAAATCAGATTTATAGAAAGTAAAGCCATCTAAATCTATGAATTCTATATTTGGAATAGTAATAATGCAAAAATCACGCAGGGCATCAGTAATGCGCTTTTCATGATAAAAACGGTCAAAGTTAGTAGTTTCATGTTTGTATTTGCGAACTTTGAAAGTAAATTTGTTATTAAAAATAAAAACTAAACTGCCACCGCCTTTTGCTAAACGCATGTGTTTTTTTCTTAAATTCGGGTATTTACGCAATAGGGCGTTTAGTTTTTTTCTGTAATCAAACAAAACGCGTTCACGCAAATAGTTTCGCCATTTTTTAACAGGGATAATGGCAAATACAAAATCGCAAAATTCAAATAAAAATTTCCACATATGAAACCCAATGTTTATATGTAAATGATTATTGAAAAAATAAAAAAAAACAAGTATTTTATGTATATGTTTAAATCTGGCGATATTGTAAAAGTTTTAATTCCTAATGTCATAAATACAGGTTATGACTATAAATTGACGTCTGATGCTGATATTGGTGCTTTTGTCAGATGTACTGTTATGAACCGCCAATATATAGGTGTAATCATAGGACCAGGCGACAGTAATCTGGAAATATCCAAGATAAAACCAATCATAGAGATTTGTGATTTAGGGCATCTATCCCAGGCAGATATAAAATGGATACAAAAAATGTCTGAATGGACATTGATGTCGCCGGGTGCGGTATTACGGTTGATAATCAATGTTCCAGATGCGTTTAATCCGCCACGGGTCGAACAATTGTATGCTTATAATTTTGAAGCGACTGGGAAAATGACAGATTCACGCCAGGCGGTATGTGATGCGTTTCAATCTAATGATAATGAACCTATGTCTGTTGTTGATATCCAAAATATTGCGCATGTCAGCAGCGCTGTCGTAAAAAATATGATTAAATCCAATTTCTTGGTACCTGTGGACACGCGCGAAAAATCAAATGATGCATTTAATTATTCTTATTTTGATACCAAATCAGTTGTGTTAAATGATGAACAACAATCTGTGGCAGATATTATTGCAGATTCAATTAACAAAAACGAATTTTCTGTGTTTTTATTAGATGGAATAACAGGTTCTGGTAAAACCCAGGTTTATTTTGATTCTGTGTTGCGTGCATATAATAATGGAAAATCTGTGTTATTGATGATGCCTGAAATTGCGCTGACTGCACAATTTATAAACAGATTTAAACAGAAATTTGGCGCGCCACCTGTTGTGTGGCACAGCAATTTAACCGCTGCGCGCAGACGTGATATTTGGCGTGGTGTTGCGTCAGGCAAAATAAGAATTGTTGTTGGAACGCGCAGTGCTCTGTTTTTGCCATGGCAAGATTTGGGTTTGATAGTTGTTGATGAAGAGCATGATACGTCATATAAACAAGAAGACATGGGATTATATCATGCGCGTGATATGGCTGTGTTGCGTGCCAAGATTTCGGGTTTCCCGATTATATTGGCCAGTGCGACCCCATCTTTTGAAACACTGCATAATGTTGTTTTGGGTAAATATACCAGATTATGTTTACGTTCGCGATTTGGTGGTGCCAGTTTGCCCAGCATAGAGGCCATAGATATGCGTGAACAACACCCCGAAGTTTATAAATTAGATGACAAAGAAATACTGGGAAATTTATCACCAAAATTATGTGAAGAAATTCGTAATACCCTGGAATCAAAACAACAGGTTATGTTGTTTATAAACAGACGTGGTTTTGCCCCAATTATTCAATGTAAAAAATGTGGTTGGGTGGCCCAGTGTCCTGATTGTTCAATTGGATTAAATTATCATAAACATTTGGGAAAAATGGTGTGCCATATGTGTGGCAAAATGATGTCTGTGCCCGACAAATGTCCACAATGTGGAAATGAAGTTTCTATGCGTGGGGCGGGATTGGAAAAGATAGAAGAAGAAATATCAGTAAAATTCCCAAATGCCAGAACTGCGTTGGTTTCCAGTGATACTATGATGTCCCGCGAAGCGTTGGAACGTTTGGTTAATAAAATGGAAAATGGCGAAATAGATATTATCATAGGTACACAGATTTTAGCCAAAGGACATCATTTTCCAAATTTAACTTTGGTTGGTGTAATTGATGCAGATATGGGATTGTTTGGAACTGATTTTCGTGCCGGTGAACATACTTTCCAACAATTATTCCAGGTTGCAGGCCGTGCAGGTCGCGGCGAATTCCCGGGGCATGTGTTTTTGCAAACTTATCAACCTGAACATCCTGTGATTCGCGCAATTTGTGCTGGTAATCGTGATGATTTTATGTGGAACGATATGGAATCACGAAAGATGGCAAAAATGCCACCGTTTGGACAATTGATTGCCGTTATAGTGGAAGCGGACAAAGAACAAACTTTAAGGAAATATTGCGACCAATTGGCCAAGGTTGCACCTGTGTTAAACGGTGGCAAAATAATGGGACCAATTGCCGCACAAATATATCAAATCAGAAATTGGTATCGTATGAGGTTTCTTGTGTCTGGGGATGTTCGTGCAAATTTACAGCCTGTCGTTCGTGCATGGTTGAACAAAGTAAAACAACCACCAAATGTTCGTATTAAAATCGATGTGAATCCACAAAGTTTTATGTGAAGAAAAAAGCCCGGTTGGGCTTTTTTTATCTTTGCATTTCAGGAACCGGTTGTGGAGTGTTTTTTGGGTTTGCCCGTTTGAATAACTTTTTGATTTTTAATGCCGCAGCAAATGCTTTTGGTTTTGTTTGTTCTATAGTTTCCTTGCGTTTTGCAGAACGTTCTAACATTTTTGCTTCCTGGTCATTTGGTGTATATTCTTCAATCAATCGACCTGATGAAGATTTTTGATTCCAAAAATCAAGTCTGGCCTGTAAAATATTAAATCCATATCTGTCGTGAACAAATCCGTCTTTTTCAACCTGGTCAGTCAATTTTTCCATTTCCGCAATGCCTTCTCGAACTATTTTAGAAAACATTGCCTGGTCCGTAACATTATTGTTCGCATCAATGGCTTTGGTTTCCTTGAGTTTGGCGTACATTTTATCTTCTATTGCGTTAAGTTGTTTTTCGATATCCGTATACATTTGGTTTCCTCCCTTTTAATTTTATTTTTTATACCACCTCTGTAACAGCACGCAGGGCGCCATCACGCGATAATTGAATCACATGGATTTTCTTTTTCATTTCTGCGATTAAATCGGTTCTGTTATACGCAGGTTGTGTATGTAAAATTCTGTCCGCGAAAGCGGCATATGCAGATTCTGCAGATTCTGCGTGAATCGTTGTATAAAAATGGTCGTGTCCTGTTCCCAACATTTCCCATAACACAGATGCATTATCCGTAGATATTTCCCCACCTATGACAACATCAGGTGTCATACGGACAACCAAATCAAGCAATCTGGCATAGTTAAAATCATTTGATTGTTCGGTTCTGGACAACACAAAATGAACACGATTTTTTTGGGGAACGCGAATTTCACGAGCATCTTCGACAGTGATAACACGACTGTTTTGGTCAATCAATGTCAGCATATGATTTAAAAATGTTGTTTTACCAGTTGCAGTTGCACCGCTTATCAAAATAGGACTGCCGTCATTTATGGCGGACATCAATCGGTCATATGGGTCGTCAGGCCGAATCGATTCGCGTGGTTTTACCTTTAATAATTTTTTACCGCGTTCCAGATGATAGTTTTCAAAACTGGTTTCTGCGGCGTTCCCACCACGAATATTTAATGCAACACCACCCGTTACATCATTTTCATCATATTGAACGTTTGGACCCGCAATGGCAGAAAATCTGTGATTGCCGGGCAATGTAGCATAAACCACAGGTATCCCATGAATTGGATCAAATGGTTTTTCATAAATGTTTGCAACAGTATGAATTAAATCAACCAAATATTGTTTAGATAGTTTGTCCGCACTGTATGCAACCCACGGAACACGGGCGCCATGAAGGCGCATCCAAACTTCACCCGCATGATTTATCGCGATTTCTTCGACAAACGAAGGCGAATAAAATTCTTCCAATGGTTTTAATAAAGATTCCAATACTACATTCGACATCATTTTTATTTTATCATAAATCGTGGCTTGAATCAAAAAAAGTTATTTGTTAAAATATAAAAAACAGGAAAAGAGAAAATACCATGAAAAAATCAATTTTTTATATGTTAGGTCTGGTTTTGGTATTGGCAGGGTGCAACAATGGCGCTTTCTATGCCAGTAACGAAGATGACGGCGAAGCATACACAGAAACGACCAGCGCATATATAACCGAAAAAAATGAATTTGCAGAAATCGATTCGTATAAGCCAAAAACTATGGCGGAACGTGAAGCTATTGCAAAACATTGGGATACATCCAGAAAAGAAGTTAGATGGCAAGATTACAAAGGAACCATTGTTCGTGTTGAAATCTTGTTGGGTGATTCCAGTGTTCGTGAAATACGTTTGCGTTTGATGCAAAATGCGGCAGGCACAGATGTTGATGCAGATGCCAGAACTATTTTAGGAAAAGTTGCAGATTACGAAATGAAAAAGGTTTGTGGCCGTAACGCAGAAAGTATTGTGATTGTTTATGACAGACCATCCGCTGAAGTGATGCGCCCAACAACTTTCTTTGATTACAGAATTGAAGCCGAAGGCGAAACAATGCGCGAATATGGCTTTAGATGTGTTTATAACGATTAACAAAAGGATACAAAAATGAAAAAATTACTTGGGGCAATGGCCGTATGTGGTGCTGTGTTTTTAACAGGATGCGACAGTAACGCGCAAGATACTGCACAATTGGGAGATACAGTTAAAATTGATTTCGCTGGATTTTTGGGCGAAGAACAATTTGAAGGCGGTACAGCCCAGAACTTTGATTTGAAATTGGGTTCTGGTAGGTTTGTTCCGGGTTTCGAAGATCAATTGGTTGGTGCCAAAGTTGGTGAAACACGCGATGTAAACATTACTTTCCCTGTGGATTATGTTCCACATTTGGCAGGTAAAGATGTAGTATTCAAAGTTACTATTAAAGAAATTATCAAATACCAATACGAATAACAAAAAAACGCCATAACGGCGGTTTTTTGTTTTAATAAATTTTTTATATTGCCTGGATAAATATTTTTGCCTTGTTCGCGGCGGCAATCACAGCAGGTTTATCAATTACAAAACAAGTTTTTGCATTAACTATGATTCCGTGTAATTTTGCGTCCGCAACCGCTTTGACAGTGTCAACACCAATCGCAGGAATATCGATTCTTAAATCTTGGTCTGGTTTGATCATTTTTGCAAATACGCCACCTGTCTTTTTTCGGTTTTTACGCATTTCTACAACCCTGTCTAACATACGGGCGGTTCCTTCGGCAGCTTCGACTGCGATAACTTGTTTATCGACAACTACAGATGCACCAATATCTTCCGTTCCAATGGTATGTGATACCTGGATTGCACGTTCTATGTCTTTCATATCAGATTTTGCAGGTTTTGTTTTTGTTTGTATACCCGGTTTTTCAAATGTCAATTCTGGCGCCAAATCCTGCGCGGCGACAATTTCATATCCGCGTTTTTCCAATGCCTTGGTAAATGCAACAGCCATAGAATCATACCCCCGTTGATTTTTTAATACACTTAACAATACAGAAACAGACCACAAATCAGGCCTTATGTCTGACGGGGTCAAATGTCCCAATGCCCCAACAAAAGTCAATTTGTGAATACCACGTTTTTTACATTCGCGGGCAGCACGACCGCCACCACCAATACGAATAACCAAATCTGGATTCAATTTTGGATCGTAAAAATTCTTTATACCAACAACATACACATCCCACCCATTTTTACGCAACGCATCACGTGTTAAAAACGGCAGAGACAATGCACCGGCGAATAAAGCAATCTTTTTATCTGTATCTTTTGTCATACTTATATGATAAATTCAAAACTATTTGGAATCAAGACAGAAATTGTGTTAAAATATTGGCGAGGTAAATTATGAAAACATGTCCGTTCTTGAATATTTGTGGTGGCTGTAAATATGATTTTACATCCAGTTCTTACCGCAGTGAAAAGTTATCTGTTTTACCAAAAATCAAATTTACTGGTGATGCGATTTGGGGTGAATATGGTAAACGCAGACGGGCTGAATTTGCTTTTGTTGATGGACATTTTGGTTTCTTCAAAACGAAAACCAAAGACATAGTAGATATAACAAATTGTATAAATGTGGTGCCCGAGATAAATTCTGTTTTGCCAAATATTGCGAAATTACCTTGGTCTGCATCTGGTAATGTTTTGATAACAAAATGCGAAAATGGCATAGATGTTGTTGTTAACTGTGATGTTATGTATTGCAATGCAGAATTCAAAAAGGGTGTTGAAAAATTGCCGAACAATATAATCAGATTTATATGGAACGATAAAATAATTAGCAAATATGCAGAACCTGAAATCAAATTTGAAAATAAAATTGTGAATTATCCGCCAAACGCGTTTTTACAACCCTGTGTTGAAACAGAGCAAATTTTACGTGATTTGGTTGTTAAATATGTTGGTGGGGCAAAGCGTGTTGCTGATTTATTCTGTGGTATTGGGAATTTTACTTTCGCAACAAGCGCAACTGGTTTTGATATAGTTGGTAATGGTATAACGCGTGATTTGTTTAAAAAGCCATTAACGGTTCAAAACTTGAATCAATATGATGTTGTTATAATGGATCCACCACGCAGTGGGGCAATGACACAATCTAAAAATCTGGCCAAATCAAATGTAAAAAAGATTATATATGTGTCTTGCAATCCAAATACATTTATTCGTGACCAAGAAATATTGGAACAGGGCGGATATAAAATGACAACGGCAATGCCTGTGGATCAATTTGTGGGTTCGCAGCATTGGGAAATATTTTCGGTGTTTGAAAAATAATATTGTTGTTTTTGCTTGATTAAAAATTCATTTTTTTGTTAGATATTCCTTGGTGGGAAACGAAAGGATATATCATGAACGCAACATTGACTTCTGTGATTACAACTTTGGGTAATATGGTTGCAGATTTATAGGACGTTCGCGCAGATATTTTGGAAACTATATATAAAGAATTTCCAAAGAACAAATTACATTTCCCATTTCCACAAATGGACGTTCACATTGCAAAGTAAATCGAAAATTTATAAAAAAATACCGCCAATTTGGCGGTATTTTTTTCGGATGCACTGAAAGGAAGGAAAGGAGAAAAAGAAATGTGCATCCTAAACTTTCATGTTTTGGGCCCAAAGTCCAGAGGAGAGAGAATGTAGGAGGGAGTCTGAAAACTCTGGGCCCGACAGATGCTTGGCATCTGGTCAAATGGAATTAACCTCCCCTTTGACGAATCATAATGTAATACACAAAAAACAATTTGTCAAGTATTTTGTCAAAAATTTTTTTGGGTTGTTTTATGGTCGGTTTTGTATTAGGAAAAGAAATAAATAAACACAGGTTGAATTTATTCAAAAAATCAACTATGATTAGAAAGTTGAATTGGAAAACTAATATAGGAGAGAAATAAAATGACTCATGAAGATGTATGGCAGGCAATAGAAAAGTTTGCAATGGAACATCGTATGTCTTGTTCTGGCCTTGCCAGATGCAGTGGTTTAGATCCAACAACATTCAACAGAAGTAAACGTTGGTCCAAAGAAGGTCAACCCAGATGGCCGTCTACAAACAGTATTTCTAAGATTTTGGCATCTACGGGCGCATCTTTGGAAGATTTTACTAAATTTATTCCATCACCGGACCACACTTTATAATCCAAATAAAAGGTTGCACAAAGCCTGTTTATAGGGTATTGTGAAATCATGTTGGAAAATATAAAGATTTATACGTCTGATATTTGTTGGAATCATATTTTGACTGATTTGGGTGCTGTTCTTGTCGATAATTCAAATATTGCTGATGTGGTATTGGATGATATCGACATAAAAGCACCCATTTCTGTTGTCGATTTACAGAAAATTATATTGGATTGTTTGAATAACCAAGATATTATCAAAGATGTTTTTGGCGATAATGATATTGTTTTGCCAACTTTGCAGCATAAAATAGTTGTTTTATTATATAAAAATCCCGGTATTACAATGAACGAATTGAAAAATGCTTTGGGGGTAATGCCCGGGGTTACAACTCATGCTGTGGAAACTGCTGTTTATCAATTAAGAAAAAAATACGGACACGATTTTATACAAAACATAAATGGGAAATATAAAATTGGACGCATATAAACTGATTTCTTTGGATAAAATACCCAGTACGCAAAATTATGCGTTGCAATTAATTGCAGATGGCACAGCCACGAATAAAACGGTGATAGTTGCTACTGCACAAACAATGGGGCGGGGCAGATACAGACGCAGTTGGGTTTCGCACACCGGGAATCTGTATGCCAGTTTTATTTTCAAAATTTATGAACGTAATCCAAAGTTATCTTATACTATGGCTGTTGCTGTGGCAGAAACTTTAATCAGTTTTGGAATTAAACCCCAAATCAAATGGCCTAATGATATTTTGGTTGATGATAAAAAAATCAGTGGCATTTTAATCGAATACGCACAAAATTTTGTAATCATAGGAATTGGTATAAATGTGAAAACATGTCCAACAGTAAAAGAATATCAAACTACAAAAGTAAATGATTATGCCAGTGCTTCTGTGGAAGATGTGTTCGGTGTATTGATGAAAAAAATTGATAAATGGTATGATGCAGATTTTTGCGTTGTAAAAAATCGTTGGATGGAATTGGCAACACGAATAAATAAAATCATTACATATCACGGAAAACCAATGGAATTGATAGGGTTAAATGATGATGGCGCGTTGGTATTACGCGATGATACTGAATATATTTTGACATACAGTGATGAAATCAGTTTGTAAATGGTCTTGACTTTATAGTCGATTTGTGATATAATAATGAACATCAAGAATAAAGATTCTGTCCGCGATTTAGATGCGGATTTTTTTTATTCTGGTTCCATGACGCACATTTTTTGTGCGTTTTTTTTATAACCCAAACAGGTCTTAACATGCAATTAACTTTGATTGAAAATCCAGATAATACAAAAATTGTATTATATAAACTATCGCGCATTGTTTATGCAGAAACTTTGGCACAATCTCTGCCTTTGGTCGAAGCTTTTTCTTCTATGATTTATAATATACATATAAAATATGATAAATCTTTTGAAGATATTGCGAATAATGCAAATGTTTTTGAAGTGTTAAATGATAATTCAAAACAAAATCATTTATTAAATGTAAATGCAAAAGATAAAAAATTTCAAATGTGTTTACGCGTTGTTCAAAAAATGATGAATGACGCTTTGCGAGATTTGGTTTTTGGTGCTACTAAATTTCATCACACAGATGTTATGCCACAATGGGCCATGTCACGTGGTTATATTGCAGAGATAGATGATATCTTATTTTATTTATAAATTACACAAAAGGAATTTTTATGAACAAATTTATAAATGGCGGATATTTGAAAGGGCGCAAAACATATGTCGTTTCAAGTGTTGGAATTATTTCTGCCATAGGTGCTTACTTAATCGGGGAACAAGATATCTTTTCAATGTTGCAAACAATTTTTATGTTGGGTGGTATCTATTTTTTGAAACAAGAATCTTCAACAAAAGGAAAAAATAATGGAACAGGTTCCAGAAAAATTTCTAAATGAAAATGGTGAATTAAATACATCCGCATTGATTAAATCGTATTGTGAATTAGAAAAAAAGATGGGAACTATGATATCTGTCCCATCTGCAGACAGTGATGATTCAACAAAACAAAAATTTAATCGCGCAATTGGTGTGCCTGATAATGCATCAGAATATCCAACAAACAGTTTGTTTGATGACGAATCGGTGCGTGAAAAATTTCATGAAATTGGTTTAACATCAAAACAAGTTGAAACAATTTATCAAATTGCAGAAGATTTTTTACAACCTGCGATAAAAAATTTATTTGATTTACAAAACGAAACAAATGCAATAAATGAATTAAAAAAATTTTTTGGTTCAACACAAAAAAT
>JAKSTB010000017.1 GCA_024402815.1 Alphaproteobacteria bacterium
TATTACCAAACAAACAACCTTAATTAACACCATACAATTCTGCTAAATCTTGATTCATCAAACACATACTGCCCTGCATCACACAAGCATAAGATATAACTTCGCGTTTGTTATCGTGTTTGTAAATCACAGATGCATTTTGACAATCTTCAAAATTACCTTGGAATTCAGAGCAAGCCACACCCCAAGAAGTTTTATCCACCACAGGAGTATTTGCCAACACTGTATCTGGTAAATTCAAACCACGTTTCACATAGAAATCTTTCAATGAACCGATTGTATAAGATTTATTCAATGAAACGGATGCCAAATCACTGCCGACTTTACATTTAATATTGCTGCTTTCTATGACAGCTGTTATCGCAGTTGCAACACCACCAGCTGCTGCACCAGCTCCTGCACCAACCAAAATGCCCTTACCTACACTTGGACCTTTTTCATTTGATGTAGCAACTTCAATTTCAGCCAACAAACCACGCATAGAATTCAATTCTTGTTTGATTTGTTTCACACTTTCACATGCACCTTGGTGATTACAGAATGGATTCGTGTCGATATTTCTCTTCAAGAAACCAACATTCAAAGGTATAAACAAACATTCATCATTAAATTTGTTTACATCAGCTGCTTCAACACCCGTAGGTTTAGTAACACACTCAACTTCACTGGTGCAAACTGCTTGATTGCCGTCTTTATCAACAATTTTCACATAGTTTTTAACACCACCGACAAATGAATCCAATACCACTTTGTTCTTAGCATTTGATTCACAAATCCTGATTGCTTCATCGTAAACCTTTGCTTTTGAATACAAATCGATAATCGCATTGCATTGGTCTTCTGTCAAATCGTAGAAATCTACTGCACCTAAACGACTGTCTTCAGTGCTAAATTCGCCAGTCTCTTCATCAACAATAGCTTCATACAGATAATTCTGCAATCTGGCATCGTTATATGTAGTTTTTATCTTTTTACCCAATTCTTTGCGATAACTCTTGTCGGAACAAGGATTGGCCATAATTTTGTTTTGTTTATGCTTTGCAACAATACCACCAACGGTTCCACCAACAATCGCAGCACCTGGAATTGCAGTCGCTGCAACCGTCGCTGTATTGTTCATCAAAGAAAATCCAAACAAACTTTTGTTACAAGTAAATGCTTCACCTGTTTTCAACCAAGCATCAGCATCTTTGCCATTACCAGCAATACCGAACAACCATTCGTTTGAAATTGGTTTATCTTTGTTGTATGCGACAACGTGAATCAAACAATCACCATTAACCGCATCCCAACGGCCACCAATTGCAAAGCATGTTTTTTCAGCTTGGTTTGGTGTTAAACCTGTTCTGTACAAAACAAAGTTGTAATATTCAGGTTGCAAAATTCTTACACGAAAATCTAACCACACAGCTTTGTTTTTCTTGTAAACTTTGTGGCAATCTTTACGAATAGTTAAACATTTATCAACAACCTGTTGGCAAATTCTGACACTGCCGTTCAAGATTTGATTAAAGAAATCTTCGTTAAACAACCCATGCATACCATTAGAAACACCGCCAATATTGATACATTGGGATAATTCCGCCATACACATATCGACCGTGTATGGTGTGTTTCTGACGCCACCATCTGGACATTCTGGGGTTGGCGGAGGTGGAGGTGTTGGTCCCGGCTCTGGTTCTGGTGTTGGAATAACAATACCAGTATTTGTATTAATTGGTTGAGAAACCGTGCTGACCGCAGGATTTCCAATTGTATTCATTGAAACAATTGGCATTGTCGGCATACGCGCAGTATTTACATTTGATCCAGCACGCGCAGTCGCATTTCCCATAAAACTGGCACGTCCTGTATCGGCCACACTAACACCGGCAAAAGCGCTGAAAACAAACAAAAAAGCCAATGGTTTTACAATAAAATTCTTCATATTCATGTATTTTCTCTCATTTTCCTTTCATCATATTTTACCATACATTACCCCTAAAAAAAAGTATTTTTTATAAAAAGTTGCGAATATATTTTTATTTTATACAAAAGATTGACAAAGGTTTATTATTGTCTATAATAAAAATATGAAAAAACTGACAGAATTCTTTAATTCCAGATTGCTATTCAAATGGACCATTGAATACTTCTTTGTCCTGTGGTTGATTTTGCGTTTTGTATTCAAATTTGACATGTTTTCATCGCGTTATTGGTGGAAATTTTTTCATGCGACATTACATGGTTTTGGTGGATTTACTTTTGGTGTAATTATGTACGCATCAATCCCTTTGTATATTGCAACCGCCCTGTACGTCCACCGAAAGCAAGATTTACCATTTAAAATTTCAACTGTTTGGGATAAAATCAAAGCCATATTTGGAAAAATATTTGGCATATTTAAAATATTTAATATATTGCCGAAACCTGTGGTCAAAGCACCAGAACCAACACCAGCAGAAGAGCCAGAAGAACCAACCGCCCCAGAATATGATATTCCAGACGATGTTCCACCCGAATTACGTGTTCCGTATATTCGTGCAAAACAAAATTTATCTTTGTTCGGCACAGTATCTGTATTTAACAAACGACAATCAAAAAGCACTGAAGAACCAGAACAGCCAGAAACACCGGATCTGATGCCTATTCCAACAGATTTTGATATTCCTATGGATGATTTTGAAACCGATTCATCACAAAATGATTCTGGATTTCCAACCTTTAAAGATATAAATTTTGATTTACCATCTGAAATCGAAGAACAAAAACCAACGAAATTGGAAAACACAGTTACAAAATATTGTGAAGAACACAACATAGAATACGAAACATACAAAGATTTGGTCGCAACAGAAAAATATTTAATCTATGATCACAATGACGGCGATTTTTGGATAATGGATAATGAAACATGGTTTGCATCGGGAAAACAACAAATATCCCCTGTCCCAGACATGTTAGAACTGGCAAACCAAAATGATTTGATACCGGTTATATTCTTGGAATCTCAAAATATTATGGACATAGAAGGCACAATTAACATGTTGGAAAACCAGGGTATTCGTGTTGTGAAATCTTTGGATGAATTGAAATAATATTGTTTAAATCCTTGGAAACAAAAGCTCTATGTCATCCTGAGCAAACGATAGTTCGCGTAAGGATCCAGGTTTATTATGTGTCAGTGTTAACACCGACTACTTTTTTAATAACCTGGATTGCCACGCTGCGCTCGCAATGACATTGATACTTAATTGTTTAAAAAAACCGCCCAAACGGGCGGTGTTTTTTATTATCTGTTTGCACTTGGATAATCTATATATTTTGGATCATGTATCTTTTCAACTGCACAAGACGATTGAACCGTTGATGCAGATGTACTTACAGGATGACCAGAATAAGACCACCCCCTACAATAATATGTTGTTCTATACAAAATACATCTGTTATTTTCAGGTTCATACTGTGTTGTGATCACGTGTCTATATTGCGCACCACATGCACCGGTCCAGAATCCCCCAATACAACCTGCACCCACCCCCGCTTGCTTGTTACAAGCTGTTTTATTAGCTTCATCCAATTCGGCTTCAGTTACATAATCTACAGTATGTTCTACCAACTTCACATATTCGTCATTCAATTTAGAACTCATTTCGTTAAATGCATTATTATATTTTTCAGAAATAATATTCATAACTTGATTGGCCAGTTGTTTTTCAGTTGAAGCTAACAATTTCGGGAAACGTCCTTCTTTTGTACCAAATTCGGTAGAATTACCTGTGTCAGATTCTGCATCTTGGTTGTCCCCGCCATTTTTCTTGGCTACTTTTTGACGTTTTGATTTGTCTGAAATTCCTTTGACTGTTCTGCCTTCAACACACTGTTTGACAGTCGGGTCCTCTTGGATTTGTCCCAATAACAAACCGTATTTTGATTTCACTTCTGACAATATTTCATCTACAGTATTTGTATAACCATTATCAGGAGATATTTCGGTACTTCCTTCACCTGGGGTGGATTGTTCATATTTAAAATATCCATCCTCTTCTTTACCTGTATATTTAATACCATAAATATCCATTTGTCCCACAATAATTGGTTCCAAATCGAATAAGCGTTTCATTGTGCTGGTATTTAAGTTGTTGGCAGCAATAAATTCATCAATAGAATCATAAAATTTACGGTCAGTAACAGATGAAATTTGTTTTACATCATAATATGCCACACGCATTTTGCCCTTTATTGTGTCCAATTTGATATCCATATTGGGGCATATTGAACTTTCAGTTGGATCACCACACGCGTTATCTAACGCTGCTTCGGCTGCATTTTGACAGGCGGTGGCAAATTTATTATCAATATTTAATGCGATACCTTGGGCAATTTGTGAAATATATTCACGAACCGCATCAGCACCTCCTTTGGCCCTGTCTTGACATGAAATCAATTTATCTTCTGGACACAAATCAACGATTGAATCAGAATCTAACCCAATACATCTTGTATAATCTGGGCCACAACGATCTTCGGACAGCAAACATTCTTTGACATCAGTTGTACATTTATCAACCTTTAATGCCGCCAATTTCGCCATAACATAACTTTTGACGTTTTCCAAAGAATCACTATCACCGCAACGGTTGTATTCTAATTTACAATAATTGTTAATGCTGTTTGGATCAGACAAACATGCATCATAGTTATCAGATTTATCATCCCATTGTGAACCGCACGATTTTTGAACACAACTTGCAACCGTAGAAATACAATTCATACGACTGTTAGATGCAGCATTATATTCCGCAGTATAAATCACAGGCGCCAAATCTTTGATAACCTGTTGCCAAACTGCATCTTTCTTGTTCGCATTAACGCATTGTTTCACCACAGATGTACACATCATCTTCTTGTTATTGAAAATATCATATGTTGCGGCACTGATTGTAATGGTGGTTGCACCTGTTTTAATATCTTTTGTTTCAACGCCTTTGCCCTTGCCTTTGCCTTTGCCATACAATTCAGACAAAATCGCAGTATCAGCAACGCATCCAGAATAATCTTCACCACATTCTGCTGTTGTTTGCAAACATTGTTTGAAACGAACTACGCATTCACCGAAATCATATTTGTTTTCATTTTGGAAAGATTCCAATGCCGCATCACGCAAAGCCTTTTGGGCAGTTGCCAATTTTTCTTGGCTGGCATTACGTTGTTGTTTCAAACTGTTTTCATATGCCGTACAATCTGATCTAATTCTTTGACCATATGTCAATTGCAAGAAAGACGCAGAATCTTTACATTGCGTAGGCAATTGTTTTACACAAACACCTGATGCTGCAACTTGTAATTCGTCACCAAATTTATTTGCAAATTCGCCCCCCGCAGTAACCCCAGCTGCAACATCCGCATCGGTTTCACCGAATACATCATCATCTTCGCTGAATATGCTGTTATTTTTCCATGCACTCAAATCTAATGTTCTGGCCTTGGTACCATTGGAAGTTTTTTTGCCACCTTTGATATCTATACCGGTATCAGAACCTTCTATGCCACCAGTTGCCGCTTTGACCCTGGCCATAATTTCATCAGCATTTTCACCCATTTGGATACGTTCAACACCTTCGGTTGCCATAGCCAAAGTTTGCTGATCCAATTTCATAATTTCTTCTAAAACAACGTCTAATTCTTTGTTTCTGTCACTACATTGACAACGACCACCAGACGCGTTATCCAACATACAGAATGCATCCATGCATCCATAATATGCGTTTTGACATTCTTCATCGACAACTGTGTTTTCAGTTGCACCCTTGACCTTGGTTCCCATATTCAAAACTTTCTGGGTCGCTGCAGCACGCGCGCCATTTGCTTTCTTACCACCAGCTGTTTTATTACCGGTTGTTGTCACTTTGCCACCAGCTGTTGTTTTCTTTGCCGCACGCGCCGCAACCCCACCTGCCTTAACTGTTCCCTGTTGTTTCGCAGCACGTGCAGCCTTTACACCAGTAGTATTTGGGGTTTGGCCAGCAGCATTATTGGCACGACCACGCGGAGCGGCAGCAAACGCACCAGAATCAGCGACACAAAACGCCATAATTATCGGCAAAATCAACAACTTACGCATAAAAAACTCCTTATACCTTTTTGATAATTTTATCACAAAGCCCCTATCTATGCAAGCATATAATTGATTTTATCAACAACAAAACTATAAAAAAACCGCCCAATCGGGCGGTATATTTTTGTGCATTTTTTATTCGCAATTATTTGCCAGTTGCACGACGTTTAACTGCAACAGCTTTCTTTGCACCAGTTGCCTTAGGAGCAGCCGCTTTCTTTTCTACTGCAACACGTTTTGTTTTTGGTGCTGCTGGTTTAGCTTCTTCTTCTTTGGCCACAAGTTCTGCTTTTTCAGCAGCAACTGTTTTTGGTGCTACTTTCTTGGCATTTTCATCACGATCAACCAATTCGATAATTGCCATTGGTGCTGCATCGCCATAACGGAAACCTGCTTTCAAAACGCGTGTATAACCACCAGGACGTTTTGCATAACGTGGGCCCAATACAGTGAATAATTTTTTCACTGTAGCAGCAGATGAATTACCTAATTCAGATGCTGTCAAACGACGATTTGCAACAGTATCAACTTTTGCACGGGTAATCAATTTTTCGACAACACCGCGTAAATCTTTTGCTTTTGGCAAAGTCGTTTTAATTTGTTCTTTTTCAATCAAGTTTTTTGCCAAACCAATAAACATGGCTTTTCTGGCATTTGTGTCGCGATTAAATGTGCGACCTGCTACTCTATGTCTCATTGATTACTCCTTTGTGTTTCTGCCCTGCTTTCACAGGGATTTCTTGAGACACCACAACCAAAAAATTTTCTGAATTGTGGATTTTTGTTACACTTCTAACCCCTTGTGGGGTAAGAAAATTGTCAGAACATGCCAGTTGGCAGTGTTTGACGGTTCGCGGTGTAGTAGACCTACATAAGAGCCGACAAACACAACAAATGGCGTGTTATCACAATTTTATTTATATGGGTCTTCATACTTTTTGGACAATTCAGCAATATTTTCTGGTGGCCATCCTGGTACTTCCATACCCAAAGACAAGCCCATTGCTTCCAATTGAACTTTGATTTCGTTCAAAGATTTGCGTCCAAAGTTTGGTGTTTTCAACATATCATTTTCTGTCTTTTGCACCAATTCACCCAACCAGTTAATCTTGTCGTTCTTCAAGCAATTTGTTGCACGAACAGACAATTCCAATTCATCAACATGTTTCAACAATTTTGGATCAAATGGTAATACATCTTTTGCCTTTTCATCATCAGCAATTGCATTTACATGGGTTGGATCTTCAAAATTGATGAACACAGTCAATTGATCTGTCAAAATACGCGCTGCATATGCAATCGCATCTTCTGGTGTCACAGAACCGTTTGTTTTAACTGTTAATTCCAATTTATCATAATCTGTGCTTTGACCAACACGTGTTTGAGAAACAGCAGATGCAACATTCAAAATTGGTGAATAAATAGAATCTACTGGGATTGTTCCCAATGGCAAATCCACAGCATTAACAGATGCAGGAACATATCCACGACCTGATGCTAATGTGATTTCCATATCCAAATTTGCGCCTTCATCCAAAGTGCAAATTTCTGCATTTTTATTCATCACTTCAATACTGCCAGATGTTTCAATCATGCCTGCAGTTACAACTGCTGGGCCTTTGACTTTCAGTGTCGCTTTGTGTTGACCTTCGGTTAATGCTTTGAAATAAACACCTTTCAAATTCAAAATGATATCAGTGACATCTTCACGAACACCGGACAAACTGCTGAATTCGTGTTGAACACCATCAATTTTGATATAGATTGGTGCACATCCTTGCAAAGAAGACAACAATACACGACGTAATGCAGTCCCCAATGTTAAACCGAAACCTTTTTCCAAAGGTTCTGCAACTAATGTAGCAATATTAGGATTATTTTCATCGACTTTGATATTTAATTTTTTTGGTTTAATCAAAGTCATCCAGTTTTTTTCGATCATATTTTTTACTCCATGGCTTAGTTTATTATTTTCACCATAAACACGCAGAAAACCCTACGTGCCCGCGTATTTTAACATAATTTCATAACAAGTCAACTGTTTTATTGAAAAGAGAGATTGCTGGTATCAACATCCCCAGGGGTAATGGACTCCGGCCATTCAAATACACTGCTTTCATAGTTAAATTTATCTACATAATGAACGCAATCCTTTATTGATGTCGCCCCCATAGAAACAGTGGTAAACCCAGCGGGACAACTGTTACAAAAACCGGCATTGACGGTTGAATTATATGTTCCCTTTGCGCATTCTGTACATATAGTGTCTGACAAATAATGACCCGCATCACAGGCAACTGCCATATTACAGATTGTAAACAACGCCAAAAATGTAAACAAATATTTCTTCAACTAAATTCCCTTTCAGCACAAATAAGTGTATAAAAACAACCGCTTTTGGTCAAGAATATTTTTGTAATCAAATAAAAAACCGCCCGAACGGGCGGTTAATTTTATTAAACACGACGCACTTTCTTTGGACGGCACCCATTGTGTGGAATACGCGTTGTGTCTGTAATAGATTGAACAATCAATCCGGCATTAGCCAATCCACGAACAGCAGATTCACGACCTTGACCAATACCGCGCATCAAAACATCAACTGTTTTCATGCCCATTTCAGCGACTTTCTTACCAACTGCATCTGCAACAACCGTTGCTGCGTATGGTGTAGATTTTTTTGCACCTTTGAAATTATTAGCACCCGCGGTTGCCCATGTTAAAACTGCACCGCTTTGATCTGTGATTGTAATACGTGTATTATTATTTGTAGCGACAACATGAGCAATGCCATGTGACACTTTTTTAACAACTTTCTTTTTTGATTTTGTAACTGCCATTTGTGTTTTTCCTTTTATTAGATGTCTTCAATTAACTATCGTGTTAATCTCTACCCAATTAAACTTTATTTACCCTTGGTCGCAGATCCTGCAACAACTACGCGTTTACCCTTACGAGTACGGGCGTTAGTTTGTGTGCGTTGACCACGAACTGGTAAACGATTACGATGACGAATGCCGCGATATGTTTTCAAATCTTGCAAACGTTTAATATTCATTGCAACTTCACGACGAACATCACCTTCTACTTTGAAATTTTGTTCAATGTAATTTGAAATTTTGATAACCTCCTCGTCAGTCAAATCTTTTGCGCGCAGACCGTCTTTCAATTTCAATGCAGAACAAATCTGTGCAGATTTAGCTGGCCCAATACCATGAATGTATTGCAACGCAATTTCAATGCGTTTTTCACTTGGAATGTTAACACCTGCTATACGTGCCATCTTTTATTTTCCTTTTTTTGTTATTACTTTTGGGATGTTTCCATCCACACCTTCAACATTCAAAATCCACACGTTTTTTGAATGTCTTGTGATTTTTATGCCTGATTATTTTATTATGCTCAAACACAAAAATCAAATCTTGTTTTTATTTCCACATTAATTGCGGAAACGACCTTTCTTTTGTGCTTTGTTAACAACACCTGTGTATTGTCTTTCAACCAAATAAGATTTTACCTGGTTCATGGTATCCAATACAACCCCCGCAACGATTAAAACACTGGTTCCGCCAATCATCACAGGCATTCCTGCACGGGTATTCAAAATGATAGGCAACACACAAACTACGATTAAATAAACAACACCAATCGCAGTTGTTCTGGAAACAACATCATCCAAATAATGCATTGTCTGTTCACCTGGACGAACACCTGGGATATATCCACCAACATTTTTCAAATTAGTACTGGTTTCTTCTGAATTGAACACAACTGCTGTTTGAAAATACGCAAAGAATGCAATCAACACTGTGTACATAAGCATATAAGACCATGTTCCATATGTGAAAAATCCCAATATGTTTTGAACCGTCAAATTTTCACTTTGTACGAAACGTTGTATAAACGCAGGCAACATCATAATAGACGCTGCGAACACAGGTCCCATAACACCAGAAATATTAACTTTGATTGGTAAATATGAAACATTTGTATTCATAACGCCGTTTGCCATCGCCTGACGTGGATACAAAATTTGAATACGGCGTTGTGCCTGTTCCATGAACGCAATCAGAGCAACAATACCAATAACAAAACCCAACACCAACGCAATCATAGCTGGGGACATTTGACCAACCCTTGCCAGCGAGAACAACTTTGCGATACCACCAGGAACTTCTGCAACGATACCGGCAAAAATCAATAACGAAGCACCCTGACCTATGCCACGTGCAGTTATTTGTTCTGCCAACCACATAACAAACACAGTTCCGCCAACCAACGCAATTATTGCAGACAATTCAAATGCCATCCCTGGATTTGCAACCGCGGCAACACCATTAACTGGGGCCATTGATTCCAACCCACGAACAACCGCCCATCCTTGAACAACAGCTAATAACACAGCCAAATAACGGGTATATTGGTTGATTTTGATACGACCAGATTCACCTTCTTTGCGCAAATCAGTCAAAGATTTGCTGGTCGCACTTAACAATTGAATCACAATAGATGCTGAAATGTATGGGAATATGTTCAAAGCCAACACAGACATACGCGACAAAGAACCACCAGAAAACATATCAAACATTCCCATCATTCCATTATCGCCGTTGAATAAGTGCAAAACAGCACTGGCATTAACACCCGGCAATGGAATAAAAGAACCAATACGATAAACAATCAACGCACCCAATGTAAACAGAATACGTTTTTGTAAATCGGATAAATTTCTAAAAATATTTTTAAACGATTTCATGGTGTATAAACTTTGTGTTTATCAACACATCTGTAAAGAACTTACAGATGTGCGATTGATTTATTTGGATTGAATTTTTCCACCTGCTTTTACAATTGCTGCTTCCGCGGCTTTTGACCATTTGTTTGCAACAATGTTCACAGCAGTTTTAATTTCGCCCTTGGCCAAAACTTTCAAACCATCCAATTTGCGATTTACAATTTTTGCATCGAACAAAGAATCCAAATTGATTTCTTTTTTGGCATCAATTTTGCCAGATGCAATAAATTTTTCAATATCGCCTAAATTGATTGTTACATAGTTTTTAGCAAATGGATTGTTGAAACCAAATTTTGGGAAACGACGCAAAATTGGCATTTGTCCACCTTGGAATGTTGCCTGTTTGCGTGACCCAGAACGAGCTTTTTGCCCCTTGGTTCCACGACCTGCTGTTTTACCATAACCAGATGCCATACCGCGACCAACGCGTTTGATACCTTTACGAGCACCATAATTATCCATCAAAGCATTTAATTTCATTTCTTTTTCCTTTTAGTCCTATGACTATGATATAGTCTGTTTCGCACGCAATACAAGATTGCGTACTCGGTTTATTTTAATTATTTTGCTTCTTCTGCTGTTTCTACTTTTTTACCATCACGACCAGCGATGATTTCAGAAACAGTTTTACCACGACGAGCAGCAACAGTTTTTGGCGAATTCATTTTTTCAAATGCCAAAAATGCAGCACGAATCATATTGTTTGGATTGTTTGAACCTTGTGATTTAACCACAACGTCTTGAACACCCAAGCATTCGAAAACTGCACGCAAAGCACCACCCGCAATGATACCAGTACCAGGAACAGCACTGCGAACAACCAATTTACTGGCGCCATATTTTGCAGAGCTATCATGGTGCAATGTACGACCTTCTTTCAAAGGAACGCGGATCATTTTTGCTTTTGCTGCTTTTGTTGCTTTTTGAACAGCGGCTTGCACTTCCAATGCTTTACCTTTGCCAAAACCAACCAAACCTGATTTATCCCCGACAACAACCAATGCCGAGAAAGACATGTTACGACCGCCCTTCACTGTTTTAGAAACGCGGTTGATAGAAACTAATTTATCTACCAAATTATCTGTCTGTAATTTTTTATCATCAAAACGTGCCATTGTTTTATGCTCCATCTAAATTAAATTTTCATTCCGTTTGTGCGCATAGAATCGCCCAAAGCTTTTACACGACCATGATACAAATAACGACCACGATCAAAATAGCAGTTGTCTTTGATACCTGCTTTTGCTGCACGTTCGGCAAAAATCTTACCAAGCATTTCAGCCCCAGCAATATTCCAACCTTTGCCTTTGAAATCTTTTTCTTTTGTAGATGCAGCGCACAATGTGCAACCTTTCACATCATCAATAGCTTGGATTTCAATATGACGATCAGAACGGAATACTGACAAACGAATCTTGCCAGGATTCTTTCTTTTCAACGCACCACGATTTACCAAAGTGCGTCTTTCTTCAGAAGATAAATGTTTTAACATTTTATTTTTCCTTTTTTATCAATTCCCGTAACAGCGGAAATTATATTGTTTTATTATTTCTTCTTGCCTTCTTTACGACGAACATATTCGTCTTTATAGAAAAGGCCTTTTCCTTTATAAGGATCTGCTTTGCGGATTTTATGAATTTTATCTGCAAATTGACCCAATAAATTCTTGTCTATACCCGAAATTGTAAATTCAGTTGGTGTTTCACCCATTGTAACTGTCAAACCAGCTGGAATTTCCATAACAACATCATGAGAAAAACCAACAACCAATGTGAATTGATTACCTTTGACGGATGCTCTATAACCAACACCTTTCATGTACATAGCTTTTGAAAAACCTTCTGTAACACCCTGCACTGCAGATTTGATGTTACGTGTCATTGTTCCCCACATAGCGCGAGAAACTTTGTCTTCTGCGTCTTTTGGTGTAACAACAACGTGGCCATCTTCTACTTTAACGTCAACCAAATTGGCATGTTTAGTATCCAATGCGATTTTCAATTCGCCTTTTGGACCTTTTACAACTATGGCAGAATCAGTCAATTCAACCGATACACCATTTTTAATTTCTACTGGATATTTTCCTGCACGAGACATAACAAATTCCTTTGATTAAATAACTTTGCACAACACTTCGCCGCCGACATTCATCAAACGAGCTTTGTGATCTGTCATAACACCATTTGGCGTAGATACAATCGCGATACCCAAACCATTCAGCACGCGAGGCATCTTTGCACAACCTGAATAAACACGACGACCTGGTTTAGAAACAGTCGTGATTTCTTGGATTGCGCCATTGCCGTTAACATATTTTAATTCGATGATTAAATTAGAACGTTTTTCATCAATTTGTTCTTGGCGAAAATCTGTTATAAAACCTTCGTCTTTCAAAACCGTCAACACTGCAGCACGTAATTTGCTGTTTGGAACGGTGACGAATTCTTTACCTGCATTTTGTCCGTTACGGATGCGGGTAATCATATCTCCGATTGGATGTGATAATGACATATTTTACTCCTTAAGTATTTCGCAAGGTTTCCCCTGCACTTGGGCTGCATTGTCCACAGCTTGCATTTTTGTTAAACGATTACCAACTGGATTTGCGAACCCCTGGTAATTTTCCTTCGGATGCTTGGGTGCGAACCTGTTGGCGACACAAACCAAACATACGTGAATATCCACGTGCACGACCTGTTACAGAGCAACGATTATGCAATCTTGTTGGATTTGCATTACGTGGCAATTTAGCCATTTTTTTCATTGCGTCCATACGTTCTTCTGGGGTCGCTTTCAAAGACATTTTTTCTTTAAGTGCAGCACGCTTTGCGGCATACTTCTTAACCATCTTTTCACGTTTACCTTGTTTTTCTATCAACGCTAATTTAGCCATTTTTATTTCCTTTTGATTATTTCAAAACCAATGGCAAGCCGATTTTTGTCAGCAATGCACGTGCTTCATCATCTGTTTTTGCTGTTGTAACAATGACAATATCCATACCACGAATAGAGTCAATTTTATCAACAGAAATTTCTGGGAATATCAAATGTTCTTTGACACCGAACGCATAATTTCCACGACCATCAAATTTAGATTTTGACAATCCACGGAAATCTTTCACACGTGGCAGTGCCACTGTAATCAATTTATCCAAGAAATCATACATTCTTTTGCCACGCAAAGTAACTTTTGCACCAATCGCTTGACCTTCACGCAAACGATATGTTGCAATAGATTTTTTTGCATGTGTGATTATACATTTTTGTGCAGCAATAGCTGTTAAATCAGTTGCTGCAGAATCCAATTTCTTTTTATCAGACACAGCTTCCCCAACGCCCATGTTCAAAACAATTTTGGACAATTTTGGAACTGCGAACTTATTTGTGTACCCGAATTCTTTAACCAATTCAGGAACAATATTTTTTTCATAAATTTCACGCAATCTGCTTTGCATTTTTATGCCCTTTCGTTTATCGATTCCGTAACAGCGGAATCATTTGTTTTTAGATTTCTGTTCCAGATTTTTTTTTTTCACTTACTTTTTTATCACCATTTACTTTGTCTCCCACGCGTGTTGCTTTCTTTGTTTTTGGATCAACCAATGCAACATTAGATACATGGATTGGTGCTTCGCGATCAATAATATGACCTGGTTGTTCTTGTGTTGGTTTGATGTGCCATTTATGACGGTTTACACCTTCAACCACAACACGGGATTCTTCTGGACGTGCTTGTAATACTTTACCTTTGACGCCTTTATATTTTCCCGATATAACTACGACTTCGTCGCCTTTTTTAATTTTCATATCTCAACCTTTTAGTTAGTCAAAAGTATTATATTACTTCCGGTGCCAAAGACACAATTTTTTGAACGTCATATTTACGACGAACTTCACGTGCAATCGGGCCAAAAATACGTGTTCCAATTGGTTCAAAGTTGTTTTTGTTAATCAAAACAACTGCGTTATCATCAAAACGGATGATAGATCCGTCTGGACGTTTTACTGGGAATTTTGTTCTAACGATAATAGCACGTTGAACAGTTCCTTTTTGAACTTTACCACGTGGAATGGCGTCTTTAATAGCAACAACAATTTTGTCGCCAACTGTTGCATAACGGCGGTGAGAACCACCCAAAACTTTGATACACATAGCTTTACGTGCACCAGAGTTATCTGCAACTGTCATAACTGTTTCATTTTGTATCATAACTTTTTCCTCAATCCTGCAAACGGGGCAATCCCCCATTGCTTTGTTACCGGGTTTCGACTGTTCCAGATTTAACAAACAAATCTGAAACCTCAAAAAACCCACCTGATTAATTAATCAACATTGACAGATGTGTCTTTGCTGACCCCAACGCGTCCTTTAACAACCCAAGATTTTGTCTTGGAAATAGGACGATGTTCTTCAATAGCAACGATTTCGCCAACTTTATATTCGTTGTTTTCATCGTGTGCCTTGTATTTTTTATTCTGCTTCACAAACTTTCCGTACAATGGATGACGAAAACGGCGTTCTACTTCTACAACGACGGTTTTATCATTTGCTGTACTTTTTACAGTTCCTTGCAGTATACGTCTTGGCATAACTTTAGTCCTTATTTTCTTTTTTTTTTCGGCCTTTGATTTTACACTAAAAAAATCAAAAGTCAAAGATTTAGTTATTTCGCAGCGTTCAACTTGGTTTTTACACGTGCAATTTCGCGGCGAGTTTTACGCAAAACATGTGTTTTTGGCAATTGACCCGCAGCCAGTTGAAAACGTTGATTCATTTGTTCTTTTTTCAAATCAACCAATTTGCTCTGCAAAGCTTCCCTTGTCAAAGCATCTTTTTCGGCTGTTTTCTTTACTTTTTTTTCTGCCATTTTTTCAAACCTTTTGCACTTGTATAATTAGTTTACTTTGCGTTCTACGATTTTTGTTTTAACTGGCAATTTTGCAGCAGCCAAAGCAAATGCTTCATATGCGACTTCTGGTTTAACACCGTCTAATTCGAACATGATGCGGCCTGGTTTAACGCGGCAAATCCAGTATTCAACAGCACCCTTACCTTTACCCATACGAACACCACCTGGTTTTGTGGTAACTGGAACGTCTGGGAAAATACGAATCCATAATTTACCCATACGTTTCATATGACGTGTAATGGCACGACGTGCAGCTTCTATTTGACGAGCTGTCACACGTTCTGGCGACATAGCTCTTAATCCAAACGAACCAAACGCCAATTCACTTCCACCTTTGGTAACTCCGTGAATACGACCTTTGTGCTGTTTGCGAAATTTTGTTTTATTTGGCATTAACATGATTAAAACCTTTGATTTTAATTATTATTTGCTTTTCTTTTCGCTGCTGCCGGCATATTCAGTCGGACGCGCCATTTCAGACGCCAGCTTTTCTTTGTTTACGACATCACCAGTGTAAATCCAAACTTTAACACCGATAACACCGTATGTTGTCTTGGCTTGAATTGCTGCATAATCAATATCAGCACGCAATGTATGAAGTGGAATACGTCCTTCACGAATTTGTTCACTACGAGCAATTTCAGCACCATTCAAACGACCAGAACACATAACTTTGATACCCTGGACACCAGCTTTCTGGGCGTTTTGAACAGCTTTCTTCATTGCACGTTTGAATGAAACACGACCTTCAATTTGTTGTGCGATATTTTGTGCAACCAATTGTGCATTCAAATCTGGACGGCGAACTTCATAGATGTTAACAACAACTTGATCGTTCTTGACCAATTTTTTGATATCGTTACGCAAAGCTTCGATATCTGCACCGTTTTTACCAATAATCATACCTGGACGTGATGTGTGGATAGTAACAACCACTTTCTTTGCAAAACGTTCGATAACGACTTTGGCCAATCCTGCTTTCTTTAATTTCTTTTCAACGAATTTGCGGATTTTTACATCTTCTTTCAATAATGCAGCATAATCTTTCTTGCTTGCAATCCAACGAGAATCTGTAATCTTGTTAATAAATTCGCGTAATGAAATTGGTGATACTTTCTGTCCCATTTTTCTTTACCCCATTTTTATTTTGTTTCTTTTTTACTTTGTTTTTTTGATGGAGCCACCCCAGATTCTAAAACAATTGTCAAATTAGAAAATGGTTTCAAAATTGGACGAGCACTTCCACGAGGTCCCGGCATAATGCGTTTCATTGTCAACGCTTTACCACACCAGATTTCTTTGACGAACAAAGTATCTACAGGCAAGTTTTTATTGTGTTCTGCATTTGCAACAGCAGACAACAATGTTTTCAAAACTTCGTCAGAAACACGTTTCTTAGAAAACTTTAAAACGTCAACGGCACGGTCAACTGGCAAGCCGCGAACCATATCACAAACCAGATTTAATTTCTGGTGGCTGATGCGTATCAATTTATTGAACGCACGAACCTGATTGTCTTTTATTCCATATCTTGTCATAATAACCTACCCTTATTTTGCTGCTGCTTTCTTGTTTGCTGCATGACCTTTGAATGTACGAGTTGGAGCAAATTCACCCAATTTATGTCCAATCATATCTTCTACGATAGACACAGGAATAAATTTGTTTCCGTTGTGAACTTCAAATGTCAAACCAACCATAGGTGGCACAATCGTACTACCACGAGACCATGTTTTAATAGGTTTATGGTCATTTTTTTCATTAGCCACCACTACCTTTTTCAAGATAGATGGGTGAACATAAGGACCTTTCCATACTGAACGAGACATTTATACACTCCTATTATTTC
>JAKSTB010000018.1 GCA_024402815.1 Alphaproteobacteria bacterium
TAACTTTTTCCGCCATACGTGGCGACATAGGCAAACCACGAACACTGCGAAATACACAATCGTTTATGTCATTACCAAATGGGCGAATTTTTATGTATTTATCCAAAGCGGTATACACCGCAGGCAATACCGGAACAATACGTTCTTTGTTTCCTTTGCCAACAATATGCAAAGAATCTGGATGATTTATAATATCTTGATTTTTAATGGCCAGTGTCTCTGAAATACGCAGACCACAACCGAATATCAACACAACCAAAGCCCAATCGCGTGCCGCAATCCAGGGTTCTTGGCCATCAATTACGCGAATTGCATCGTGCATATCAGATATATCAGTCGGTTCAATTGCTTTCGATAATTTACGTGGAATTTTTGGTGAAGATATTAAACAAATCGCATCATTTGGAATGTTTTTGTGTTTCGCCAGATATTTATAAAAACTGCGTAGAGAGGATAGGGCGCGCGCCGAAGATTTTGCAGATAAATTGCGCTTTGCGCGATCCGATAACCATGAACGAAAAACCAAAGTATCTGCATTTTTTATATCTCTAATTGTGGCTGGTGCGCCATTGAAACGAGTAAAGAAGTTCAAAAAATCGGCAATATCTGTGTCATACGCAGTAACAGTATTTTGCGAATACTGTTTTGTATTCAACAAGAAATCTGCAAAATCAGCGATATATTCGTTCATTTTACCTTATTTCAAATACAGCGGAAACATGGACTGTTATTTCTGTATCTTTGCTGACCAAACTGCCACCTGTGTCGATAGATTGTGCCGAATCCATAGATTTTGCTGCCATTAAACGATAATTTGCATATGGACGTTCAACATTTGAAACATCACCGTATGATACAGATAATAATTTGCCGGCCTTTCTGTTATCGCCAGCAGCCAAAGCATTTGCGCGTACTCTGGCATTTTCCAGAGCGGTGCTTAAACATTTTTCCATAATTGGTTTTAATGTTTCAGAACTGGTGAACATACGCAAATTTTCAGTGTAAACATTTGGTTGACCCGCAAAATTATTCAAAATTGTTTCAATTTTATTCATATCATCAGCAGAAACTTCAACCGCGATGCGTGTTTCAAAACCAACATTTTCAGATTTTTGCAACTGACGATTCCATTCGGTTTTTTCATATGAATTAAATTCAGTTGTTTGCATTTTTACATCTTGTTTTTTCAAAAAATCAGTAATCTGCGCCATTTTATCGGTGGCGTGTTTCATAGATGCCACCGCACTTTTATCCAATGTTGTTACGCGCAAAGTAATTGCAATTCTGTCTTTTGGGGCAGATGTCAAACATTCGCCGGAAACACTGATGGTTCTTACATCCGTTGGCATTTTCATTGCATCGAAAGCCAAACTCATTACCGCGCCAGCACCGATAACAGATGCAACCCAAATAAATGTTTTTTTCATGATATCTCTCCCTCTTGTTTATGTTTTTTATTTTATTTTTAAACTGGATGCAGGCATTGTGAAGACATTTAATATCTTTTCGCCAATCCCAGAAGTTGCATTGAACAGTTTATCTAATACCTCTGCGTTATCAAATTTGCCTGACATCAGGTACAATATACCCAATATACATGCAATTATAAAAATCAAGATAAACAAAGTTCGCATTTTATCCCAACATTACCTTTTTAACGTGTTTAATTGTTTTGTCTGCCACCACAGAGGCCTGTTCGGCACCTTTCTGTAATATAGTATCAATTTCTGCCTTATTATTCATCAAATATTCATATTTTTCGCGTGCTTTGGCTAATGATGAATTTATCTTTTCAAATAAAATAGTTTTTGCAGTTCCATATCCCATACCGCCATCGGTGAACATTTTTCTGAATTCGGCTGTTTCTGCTTCATTTGCGAAATGTGTATACAATTGGAATATAGTTGATTCATCTGGATTCTTTGGTTCTTCAGGTGTTTTGGAATCTGTGATAATTCGCATAATTTTTTTCTTTAATTCATTTTCAGGTGCAAACAGGGGAATCGTGTTATCGTAAGATTTACTCATTTTACGTCCGTCCAAACCAGGAATAATACCGTTATCTTCGCCAATCACTGGTTCTGGCATTTTGAATATTTCGCCATAAGTATTGTTAAAATATCCGGCAATATCACGTGCGAATTCTACATGCTGTTTTTGATCTGCACCGACTGGAACAATATCAGAATTATACAATAAAATGTCCGCAGCCATCAAAACAGGATATGTGTATAAACCCATATTAACACCGCTGTCTATATCAATTCCAGATTCAGTATTTTTTTCAACAATTGCTTTGTATGAATGTGCGCGGTTCATTAACCCCTTTGGTGTAACATTCATCAGCAAATTAGATAATTGATATACCGCATTGACATCGGATTGACGGAACAAAACCGCATTTTCCAGATTTAAACCCAATGCAATCAACATACCAGCAATTTCATAAGAATATTGGCGAATTTTAGATGCATCTTTGATTAAATTCAAAGCATGCAAATCGGCAATAAAAACAAAAGTTTTATTTGTTTCCGCACATTTTATCAAAGATTTTAATGCACCAATATAATTTCCCAAATGAGGTGTGCCTGTTGGTTTTATTCCTGTTAAAACGATTTTATTATCCATCATAAACCCTTTATTAATTTATATAAATTTTATCACAAAAATATCAAAAAATCAATTCTCAAACAAAGAAAAACCCACATGACGTGGGTTTTTCGATTGAATGTTCCATTCTTTAACGTGAATAGAATTCGACGACCAATTCTGGTTGCATTTGAACCGGATAAGGAACATCCGCAAACGCAGGAATGCGTGTAAATGTTGCTGTGAAATTCGCACTGTCCACTGTGATGTAATCTGGGAAATTACGTTCGCCAGATTCCAAAGCCAACACAACCAAAGGCATTTGTTTTGCTTTTTCACTGATTGTGATGACATCGCCTGGGTTAACGCGATAAGAAGCAATCTTAACACGTTTGCCATTGACATAAATATGTCCGTGGCTGACCAATTGACGAGCAGAGAACACAGTTGGTGCCAATTTTGAACGATAAACAACTGCGTCCAAACGGCGTTCCAACAAACCAATCAAATTTTCAGGTGTGTCGCCTTTCATATTGTTGGCTTCTGCATAATAAGCATGGAATTTCTTTTCCCCGATATTACCATAATATCCCTTTAATGTCTGTTTAGCACGCATCTGTTTTGCGTAATCTGAAGAAGACATTCCGCGGGATGTTGGACCATGTTGACCTGGTTTATATTTACGTTTGTTATACGGAGATTTAGCTTGGCCCCACAGGTTAATACCCAACGAACGACCAATTTTTAATTTACGTGTGCTACGTTTTGCACCACTTCTTGCCATAGTTTTATTCCTTTGTTTTTGGTTTTAATTGTGCCGGACATTCAACAGAATCCTTATTTCTAACGGGACCAAAAGACACCGTTGATTATTCAGTTCTGGCTATCCAGCGGAACGCATTTTATAATGTTTTTTTCAAAAAATCAAGTGTTTTTGCTTGATTTAACAAAAAAACACCCCGGAAATTTCCCGGGGTGGAATAGAGTTTGAATTTGATAATTATTTCAAAACAAAATGCACACTGTATTGAGGCTTTTTGTCAGCCCCTAATGCAGCGCGAACAACTTTGTTTGACGCAACCTGAACAGCTTTGTACAGATTGTTATGATCTTTGCGTTCTGTTTTTGTTAATTTATCAATTGCGTTAGTGATTTCAATTTGAATTTGACGTTTCATAAATCCTGTTTCATCAGATTCAAAGATTCCAACGCTGGACACCTCTGGTACGCCTTTTAAGAAACCTTTCTTGTCAACAGGCAATGTTACGAAAATCGCGCCATTGGAAGCAATCTTTTTGCGGGTTTTGTATACGGGGTCATCCGCACTGCGTTCTGTTTCGCCTTCCATAACGACAAATCCAACCGGCACAGATTCACATACATATGGTTCTTCGCCATCGCGCAGGGCAATTATATCGCCATTATGTACAACCATCATATGTTTTGCGCCACCGCGTTCCATAGCCATTTTGCCGTTCAGCATTTCGGATATGTATTCGCCGTGCATCGGAATCGAAACTTGTGGGTGAACCATATCGTAAAAGCGTTCAAATTCAGGACGGCCTGCGTGACCAGACGCATGAACATTTGTTGTATCAAAGATAGTATGTGTTTTTATTCCCATACGTGCCAATTTGTTATACAGATATGAAACATCTTGTTCACGGCCTGGAATAATAATCGCACTGAAAACAACCGTGTCAGTTGGCATCAACTTTAATTCTTTGACATTACCACCACACAAACGTGTTAACATCGCAAATTTTTCGCCTTGGGAACCTGTCAAGAATATAGCCTGTTTTTCCGCAGGTAAATCTTTGACTTCTTCGTGTAAATAAACATCGTCAGGATTTAAATATCCATATTCAATACCAATTTCGCGGAATTCAGGTAACCCAACATATGGCACAGGATTTGGATTGCTACGTTCTTTGATTGCAGCAACGCGTCCCGCAGCATGTGCCGCATCTGCAAACATTTTAATACGTGCCAGACTGCGTGAATAGCCCGTTACAAATACCCGCCCCGGTGCAGTTTTCATGATTTCGGTCAAAGTATCACGAACCTGGGTTTCTGTGGTTTGTGGTGTTTGACGTTCTGTGGATGTAGAATCACATACACATGCCAACAATTTTGGATCAGAACCAATTTGAGCAAGGCGTTCATAATTTGTACCAGGTTCAATAGGATTGCCATCATTAAATGTCCAATCGCCTGTGTGTAATATTTTTCCAGCCGGTGTTTTTATGATTAACATTTGTGCTTCTGGTACAGAATGGGATACGTGAAATGTTTCAACTGTGAACGGGTCCAGGTCTAATTCAGCACCCCCGGCATCAAATTCAACAATGTCAGAATCTGGATTATAATCCATTTCTAACCCATTGAAAGTTCTGCGTAAAATTTCGGCAGAAAAACGTGTGCAATATATAGGTTTTTTGAATTTTGGCCATATATAACGCAACGCACCAATATGGTCTTCGTGTCCATGAGTTATTACAAAAGCCACAACATCTTTTTTGTGTTTTTCCAACCATGTTGTATCGCAATATTGAACATCTCCCGCGCCGATTTCTTCTTCCAGAAATCCCATACCGCAATCTACAACCAAATATTTTCCGCGGTATTTATAAACATACATGTTTTGACCGACGTGTTCCAACCCACCCAATGCCATAAAATATAATTTATCGTCATTTTTATCGGATTCATGAGCTGGGTTATCAGATATAGTTTTCTTTTCTTTAACTTTTACCATAATAAAAATCCTTTGTCTTCATGTCTTTAAAAATACCGATTTTTGCCAATAAAATCAAGACAAAAACAAAATAATTATGGACTTTGCGTTTTATTATGCTAAATTTGCTGATATGCAATTACAAAGGATTAACATGTCAAAACAGAAATATGAAATATCAGATGCAGAATTAGCCACAAGATTTGTGCGTGATGAAAAGTTAATGAATGCAGTTAATATATCGCCTTTGATGGATAAACGCGAAGCATACAGCCAAGAATTAAAAAATAACCTGGGACATTCATTGGAGGTTGTTGCTGTCCAAACAGAAGACAGATTAAATGAACAAAAAGAAAAGAACGAAAAAAAACAACACGCCAAAAGTAATTTTGTATATGGTTTGATAGTAATGGCATTTTTGGCTGCTGGTATTAATGTCTGTGATGAATTCGTGGGCGACATAGAACACCCAAAATCACAAAAAATAGAAAAATTTGATAAAATATCAACATATCTACGTACTGCTGTTATTATCACAATCTGTTTGATAATGGGGATTGTATGTGGTTTTGTGTTAAGTGGAACTGTGGAAAATAAAAAATGGACGAAAAAAAATGCTGATGAATTTTATAAACGTTTAATTGTTCGTTATTTCGACGTGGCCCAAGCAAATAACCCAGAAATAACAGAAAACGGTATTGCCACATTTAATCCTGAAATGTCTAAATTGATTTATGGATTATTGGCAATGAATTTATCAAAAAGAGATATGGCAAAATTAGATAATTTGGCTTTAACAATTGAATCTCAATTTGACACGCAAACAAACGATTTCAGGGATAATTTAAGAAGAATTGATAATGCTATGCACCAGGCAACACAAATAGTAGAAAAAGCATGAAAGGGGAACCCAGAAGTACAACGCGTTATAAATGATGCGTATATGGGCCAAAGACCAATGTCATTAGTCGTTGCCAAAGGTAAAAAACAAAATTCTGGCAGATAATAACAAACCGGCCAAAAGGTCGGTTTTTATTTTGGCGCACCCAGCGGGATTCGAACCTGCAATCTCCGGCTTCGGAGGCCGACGCATTATCCAGTTGTGCTATGGGTGCATGTAAAATATGTTATCTCTTTTTATCCCGATTTTCAATTATGATTTTACAAAGCCAACATGGCCAACATAAAATCATCTAAATCGCCGTCTAAAACCGCATCAGAATCTGTTTTTTCTACATTTGTTCTGACATCTTTGACCAATTGATATGGGTATAAAACATAGTTACGAATTTGGCTGCCCCATTCAATTTTTTTCTGGTTTGCTTTGGCGGCATCTTCTTCTGCTGCACGTTTTTGTAATTCTAATTCATACAATTTAGACCGCAACATTTTCATAGCCATATCTTTGTTTTGAATTTGACTGCGTTCGTTTTGACATGTAACAACTGTATTTGTTGGAATATGGGTTATACGTACAGCACTGTCTGTTTTGTTAACATGCTGACCACCGGCACCAGATGAACGATATGTATCAATTCTTAAATCTTTTTCGTTGATTTCGATTTCAATTGAATCATCAACATCAGGCCACACATCCACAGATGCAAAACTGGTTTGACGTTTACCATTTGCATTAAAAGGCGATATACGAACCAATCTGTGCACACCAATTTCGTTTTTCAACCAACCATATGCACGATCGCCAGATATACGTAAAGTTATGCTTTTAATACCTGCGACATCACCAAAATGTTCTTCAACTGTTTCCACGGTAAAATTATGTCTTTCGCACCAACGGGTATACATGCGATATAACATTTGCGCCCAATCTTGTGCTTCGGTTCCACCGGCACCCGCCTGGATAAATAAAAATGCACCGTTATTATCTTCTGGATGACGGAACAGGGTAATAAATTTTGCTTTATGAGCCATTTCTGCCAAATGTGCTATCGAATTATTAACATCTTCGTCATCTGGAAAATTTTCGTATAATTCAGTCAAATTTTTGTATTCTTGTTCCAAATGTTGTAATTCATTTAACTGTTTTTCCAAATTAGATTTTTTCTGTAAAATACCACGGGCATATTCTGGATTGTCCCATAAATCTGATTGATTTGATAGTTCTGTTAATTTATCTATTTCTGCTTGCAATTTAATGGGGTCAAAGAAACCCCCTGACGGCAGAAATGTCGTCATGAATTTGAGATAAAATATCGGCATTTATCAACATAATATCCATAATATATCAATTTTTTGTCTTAAATCAACTTTTTTATAAATTTAATATGAAAGTTTTATTGCGTTGCATTTCAAAATATGATAAAATGTATCTAACGAGAGGGGTATTTCATGAATAAGTTTTTATTAATGTGTTGTGGAGTATGCGCGTGTTTTGTTGGAAATACGGCATTTGGCGTATCCGCAGGCAGTGTTGCAAATGATGGCGCACGTGCTGGTGTGGTTTATACAAATGCAAATTCTAACTCTGCATCAAATAACAATTATGCAACAAATTCAAATGCACGCGGACAAAAGAGTGTGGCTAATGCTTATATTCAAAACCAGAAAAATACTTATTTCATGATAACTCAACCAGATGTAGATACCGCTTGTCGTCAAAAGATTTACAACTGTTTGTCTGATTATTGCGGTGATGTGACGGTTGTTCCGGGTAAAACCTCTGGTCGTTGCATGTACGCATCTGAAAGTGAATTATACAATTATGCTTTGTTATGCTTACAGAAAGATCATTCCATTTTGTTACCACAATATAACACAATTACCAAGAATGGTTCTGGGGGTATGAATACCGCCGCCAGATTATGTCCATCCTATGTTCAACAGGAATTGATGTCATATTTATCTATGGCTAATATGGCTGATAAATTAACAAAATCTCATTCGGATTTGTGTGTTCAACGTCGTCGTGAATTAGAGGCCGCAATGGCTTGTCATTCTGTGGCGTTAACATATGGTAACGAAACAAACAGTATGTTAAACACAATGTTGACCGATTATTGTGGTGCGGGTGTACCTGGTGGATCGGCTGAAATGGTTACACGTTTCGCAAATGCTGGTAATGTTGGTGCAAATATTTGGGGATGGGCTGATAAAATCGTGGGGTTGGAATTAAATTCCAAGGGTAAAAATTGGGAATCTGCGGTTGATGCAGTTTTGGCTGGCTATACAAATCGTATGAATTTAGCTTGCGGTGATGATATGCAATTAAATACTGTTCAACGTACACCGGAAACAGGTTATTCTAATTTGCAGGCAGCTGCAGCGGTTGTGGCAAATGTTGCTTTTCCAACAACTACAACTACTTCGGCAAATCCTTACGCAAATCAAAGTGTGTTTATGGAGGTTACGTCATTATCTGAAATATATGATTATGCCACCGCAAACCAGGTTGTCCAGGCGGGTTTGACTAACAATGCTTTGACTCAAAACGCATTTTTAAGCAGTGCACAAATGGACAGTATGCAAAATGCCTATAAATTGGGAACAAAAGTGTTTGTTATCCGCGACAGCTCAAGATGTTATACAATACCTGTGGCAACTTTGACACAAACTGAAACATCTTTAGTTGCACAAACATTTGTAAACTGCGTGCATAAATAATAAAAATAATCGTATAAATTAAACCGCCATATCGGGCGGTTTTTTATTGAAAAAAATCTTGTCATATACTTGATACAGGGTTGTTTTTTTGATATAATATATCCTATGAAAATATCCAGAAGACAACTTTTAAAAACCGTCAGTTTTTCCGCGTTGGTTATTGGAATTACGCCACGTATCGCGTTTTCTGCCCCAAATGCATTGAAAAATATCAGGACTGGTTTGCAACCTGGTGATAAAACCCGTTTGGTCATAGAAATAACTAATCGTCCGTCATATGACATATCGTATGGCGACAAACAGTTAATTATCACATTATCAAACACAAACGGTAAATCTGATATTAAACCTGCATTAGCCAGTGGAACTTTGATAAACAGAATTACACAAATTCAAGACGGAACGAAATTAAAGATAGTTGCCAATTTATCTGGGTTGATAGATGCAATTGAAAAACGTCAAATTATGGTATTGGATCCAAATGGTGATAATGATTATCGTTTGGTTATAGATTTTAAGCGTGGAACCGGTGTTGGTATATTAGCTAACTCGTCATCAAATACTGCAAAATCTACTAAAACAACGGACAATAACAATACAAATACCGCAAAGGTCAAACAACATATAATTGTTATAGATGCGGGTCATGGTGGCAAAGATCCTGGTTGCATAGGCAAGGGCGGAACCCAGGAAAAAACGATAGTTTTATCTGTGGCCAAGAAATTAAAATCAAGATTGGATGCAAATGGATATAAAACATTTTTAACGCGTTCCAATGATACATATTTAAAATTGGCGGAACGCGCAGAAATCGCGGAAAAGAAACACGCGGATTTGTTTATATCTTTGCACGCAAATGCGAACCCCAGTCGCAATATGAAGGGGTTTTCAATTTATACTTTATCTGAAAAAGCATCCGACGAAGAGGCACAAAAACTGGCTGAATCAGAAAATGCGGCAGATAAAATTGATGTAGATGGATTTGAACAATTTTCCAAAGATATTCGTATTGCATTATCGGCATTGCAACAACATGCGGTTGCACAATTAAGTGAAGAATACGCCACAGGATGTGCAAAAAGTTTAAATCGTGCATCCATAGATCAACAACCTGGGCCTGCTGTGCGTCATGCACCGTTTGCGGTGTTGCGGTCAACTGTGCCGGGGGCTTTGATTGAATTGGGACATTTATCAAATAAAAAAGAAGAAAAATTATTAAAATCTGACGAACACCAAAACAAATTGGTCGAAGCAATTACGAAGTCTGTTAATTCATATGATTTTGATGTGTAAAAAAATGCCCAATCGGGCATTTTTTTTATTTAATTCGATTGACTTTGTAAAACATACCTTGGCGACTGAAATTTTTAATATTTCTGGCACCAATATAACTGCCACAACTGCGCAGAGCACCGCATATATCATTGATTGTATCTGAAATGGGGCCGGTAAATGGCACGTATTTCTTTTCGACACCTTCACTGGTTCCTGATTTTGTCGTTTCGCCATAGTTTTCTTGCTGGGCACGGAAACTGCTCATACCGTAATATTCTTTGAAATATTTTTGTTCTACAATTGTTTTACCGGTATCAACATCAATTTCGTCTGTTTGAATATATTTCGCAACCTTTTGGCTGTCAGATTCTTCGCATCCCACAAACATGGATCCAGACATACAGAAATCTCCACCCGCCACAAAGGCTTTGCAGAAATCACCATTTTGTTTGAATCCGCCGTCAACTATGACATAACCGCCAACCTGGTGTGCTGCATTTGCACAATCAATCGTTGCAGATAATTGTGGACGCCCACAGCCCGTTTGATTACGTGTCATACAAATCAAACTGGGGCCTATACCTTGTTTAACAAAATTAGCGCCCGCCAGTATCAGTTTTTGTGTTTCATCACCGCTACACACATTACCCACAGCAATAATTTTATCTGGGTATTTTTCGCGCAAAACTTTAACACAATCTGTTATTTCTGGGATATAAGCATTTGGCACATCCAATAAAATACTGAAACCTGCTTTGGTTTTTGTGGCGATATCATCTAATTTCTGTAATTCTTGATCCCAATTTCTTTTGCCAACTGTTACAAATAAACGTTTCATTGCAACGCAATTATCCACCCCGTCATCTTCAATCGCAGCCGAATTATCAGGGTTGGTCATAATATCATTGATAAAATCAACTGTTTGGTTCGCAGTATAAAATTTATGTAATGTTGCACACATTTTGTTTTTCAATAATTCTTTCGCAATATTAAAAGTTCCTGTCTGGGTCATATTTGAAGACATAATAGGAACACAGCGCAAATTTAATGATTTGAAATGACGAATAATATCTACTTCGCCCCTGTGGTTGATAGTGGTTGTTTGTGGGGCAATTAATACATCATCAAAATCCAGTTGAATATCATTGTGAATAATCATTTGTTTTACCTTTCTTTTTTACAACAATAAAACCATAATGAAAATAACCTGGGATGTCAAATAAATACCCCACCACTGTGGGTGGGTGAATTTCTGGCGGAGATGAAGGGGTTCGAACCCTTGATACAGTTTCCTGTATACACGATTTCGAGTCGTGCGCAATCAACCAGCTCTGCCACATCTCCGTGTGTGAAGAATTATATATAAATCAAATTAAAAATCAAATCTTTAATTGCATAGGATTTATTATAAATTGAAAACAACCGGATTTACTGTTACAATCACGAGAGACCATAAGGAAAAATTCATATGAAAAGTTTTTATGACCAGGTTTATGACATAGTTAAAACCATACCATCTGGCAAGGTTACAACATATGGCGATATTGCAAAATTTATTGGTCGACCACGCGCCGCACGTTTTGTGGGATATGCAATGTCTGCATCGTGCGAAACAGATGACCTGCCATGGCATCGTGTAACTTTTTCTGACGGCAGATTATGGGACGGGCAATGGGCTCAGGTTCAACATGATTTATTAAGTGCCGAAGGCGTTGGTTTCACCAAAGACGGTAAAATAGACGTTGAAAAATACAGATGGCACCCAGATATAATGCCTGTGCCCGCAGATTTGCCTTTGAAATTTTAATAACATAATAAAAATACTTTATTTTTTGCAAAATGTGATAATATTGTGGTATAATATATATTAACCAAAAGGGTTGATAATGAAACGTTCAGATATTATAAGAAGTTTACAGGTGCAATTTAAGAATATGCGCACCTCTGATTCTATGGCAATGTTGGACACTGTCATGGACGAAATGAAAACCGCTATTGCGCGTGGTAATCGTATTGAAATTCGTGGTTTTGGTACATTTCAACAACGCACACGTGCAACTAAAAACGGCTATAACCCCAGCACTGGTGAAACAATGTTTTTGCCGTCTGGTAAAACAATTTTATTTAAACCAAGTCGTGAATTAACCAAGAAAATGAATGGATAATACTATGTCGTCTGGAATAAAAAATCGCAATAGAGATAAATATGAACGCGTTCGTAAATTGATGTGGATAAAATGCGAAGCATGCGGTCGTTTGGTTTATTACAAAGATTATAAAAATAATAACTATGTATGCCCACGTTGTGGCCGTGCATTTATGATGACGCCAAAGCAAAGATTTGATTTGCTGTTTGATGATATTTATTGGCAAAGATTTGAATTATCAACATCCACAGACGATCCTTTGGAATTTGAAGATATAAGAACTTACCAGGACAGGTTAGATGAAGCGCGCAGTGACACAGGAACAAATGATGCGATATCAACCGCTGATGGCAAAGTTAATGGTATTAATACAACTATCTGCGTTATGAACGGTGATTTTATGATGGGATCAATGGGACGTGCTGTTGGTGATGCTATTGTTGCCAGTATTGAACACGCAATTGAATTAAAGAACCCATTTGTCATGGTTACATGCAGTGGTGGTGCCCGTATGCAAGAAAACATTTTGTCTTTGATGCAAATGGCGCGAACAACCGTAGCTGTGAACAAAATACACCAGAACGGATTGCCGTACATAGTTATATTAACAGATCCAACATTTGGCGGGGTAACGGCATCTTTTGCAATGTTGGGCGATATTCATATTGCTGAATCTGGTGCGCGAATTGGATTTGCAGGTCGTCGTGTAATTGAACAAAATATTCACGAAAAATTGCCATCTAATTTCCAAACGGCTGATTATTTGTATGAACATGGAATGGTAGATATGGTTGTTCCACGTTCTGAATTAAGATCTGCATTGGGCAAGGTTTTGATGGTTTTGACTAAACAACCACACGATGCCAAAGTGATTGATATTAAAACACCAAAATTTGACGCACCAAAGAAGTCACGCGACATGGGAAAAACACCTGAATACGACAAGGTTTTAATGGCACGCAACGAAAACAGACCTCATTTCTTGGATTATGTGGCGGGAATCGTTGATGATTGGTCATATCTGGCAGGGGACAGATGTTTTGGCGAAGATGCGGCAATGGGAACCGGTATTGGATATTGGTATGGAATACCTGCGGTTATCATCGGTCAAGAAAAAGGTCGCACCATTGAAACACGTCAACAACATCGTTTCGGTATGCCGAACCCAGAGGGCTACAGAAAGGCACAACGTATGATGCGTTTGGCTGAAAAATTTGATTTGCCTTTGATTTCTCTGTTTGATACTGCGGGCGCTTTTGCTGGCGGCGTGGCGGAAGAACGTGGTCAATCCCAGGCCGTAGCAGCGACAATCGCAATGGGATTGAAAATGCAGGCCCCTTATGTTGCGGTCAATGTCGGCGAAGGTGGATCTGGCGGTGCAATCGCGATTGGAACTGGGGACAGGGTAATGATGCTGGAAAATGCGATTTATTCGGTTATTGCGCCTGAATCTTGTGCCAGTATTTTATGGAAAGATAACAAATATAAAACCCAGGCGGCAACCGCATTGAAATTAACAGCGCGCGATATGGCAACATTTAATGTGATTGATAAAATCATATCTGAACCGTCTGGTGGTGCACAACAAGATTGGCAAACAACGATGGAAATGGTTGCAAAATCTGTTGCAGATGCAATTACAGATATCAAACAAACGCCATCTGCGGAATTACCGGTACAGCGTGCCAAGAAATTTTTATCTATGACACGTGATGTGGAAATATATCAACCGGATCGTGTTCCCGAAGATAAACAGATATAACAAATAATAAAACCGCCGTTTTTGGGCGGTTTTTTTATAATTCATACATCTTTTCAATTTTCTGATAATTTTGCCATTCTTCTTTGTTTTGAACAAATTTCTGCCATTGTTGAATTTTAGTGGCTAATTTACGGTTATGAATCTGGGGCATTGTTTTTTTATATTCGTCCAATGCTTGCAATACCAATTGACTTGTTGCAATACGATTTCCAAATTGAATTTCATGTGCACCATATTGAGCCAATTTATATTTGTCATTGCATATACCTGTGGTCACTTTGGTAATTGGGGTTATTTCATAAATCCCCATAGGCGGTCTAAAATTCACATATAACTGTTTTTCTTGTTCATTGAAAATTTCGTACCACAATAATGTATTCAAGGCACCTTTGCCAAAATGCAACACAGGTGACACCGTTTGTAACATGACATCTTCGGGGTCTATTGCTTTTTTTGCCACAAAATGTGTTCCAGATTCGATACCATGAATATCATAAATTTCATATGTTTCACTGAACAAACTGTAATAACCAACGATTTTATAATAATGATTCATTTGTGCATCCTGGTTTAATGTTTTATAACATTGTTATAATTGCCACCCCACATGATTATAATATAATACACGATTTGTTTTTTGTCAATATTCTTATATAGTTTGTATTGCATCAAATTTTGTGGTATAATTGTCGCGAAATGGGAACAGATTTTGATACATCTTTCAAAGAAAAATCGAATATGTTGGATACATTGCACAAGGTTGTGTTATCCGGAGAATTTCCTATATCTGAATTATTGAATAAATTTTACGACATATTGGATGATATGGCGGTTAACCCTGATTTGTTACCGCAAACCATAGATGTATATTATGAAATTTTGTCGCACATGGAATACCCAGACGTTCAAAAATCGATAGATTATACATATGAAAGGTTTCCTGCGATTTTCCTGCGCAGTCCGTATTTTCTGGCAACTATCGCAAACACATTTCCTGAATCTTACGAATACATATTTGATAAATTGTCCAAAAATGTCCTGAATTCCGGGGATTGTGCCAAATCTATAATACCAATATTGATTAAATTAACGATAAATTCCCCGGTCAATTTAATGGACAATTTCATAGACCGTTTATTCAAGATATCTGACGCAAATCACCCGGAAAACCGCGATGCGTTAAAGGATGGCTTTACAACATTATATATGAATATACCACAAAAACGTGATTTGCTGTTTGATAAAATCATAGGTGTATTTAATTTGAATGATTCTGCGGACTTTGAAACTGTATTCCGTATGTTATGTTCCAAAACAAACGACAGGGTGGATAAAACCTTTGATTTTATGGTTAAAAATGTGAATCACCCCAACATGACACCGAAAACATTGGCATCTGTTGTTGAATATGTTGGACGATTCGCCAACAACCCCGAATACACCGAAAAAGTGGCAAATGTATTACAGACAATCAAGAAATCGAAACATGTCGGGCAGTTGACGGTTTTGCGTGCATTTGCACGTCTGAACGGCAATACAGATTTGTTGCGCAGTTTTGTTTTCTTTGGTGAACGTGTTGAAAAATCGCCCGAACACCCGGACAGTTGGCGTGATGTGTGGGCCATACCACCCGATGAAACATGTGTGTTTATGTTGGGCGGAAATGGAGCGGTGCGATCAAAACAGGCGAACGGTTATTTGTCCCCGATTGATTCTTTTTTGCAATCTCAACATGTGCAGGGTGTTAAGTTATATGCAGAATACCATGATTTTGGCGACCAAAAACGTGATCCTGTTCATGCATTTAACGATGCAACCGCCCGTATAGCCTTTATGAAACAACACGGACGCAGTGTAAAACAAGAGGTCAAACCAACTTTTGATGATTTGAACCCGAAATATGTTGAACAAATATTCAAAAGTGTGTTTTTACCGCGTATATCGCAAGATGACAAAAGGTTGGATTTCGAAACCGCATGTAAAAACATCCGCAATATCACTGTGGTTGCACATTGCCATGGTGGATATACTTTCCTGAAAATCGAAGAATTGATGCAACAGGCCTTGAAAGATTTGGGCTATTCGAATTTTGAACGTCTGGAAATTCAAAAGCAGTTATTATGTATCGCGCATGCGCCATATTGTCCGCTGGGAACATCTAAATCTACGATGGTAAGTTTCGTATCGGCGTCAGATTATAAGATGCACAGCTTTAATAAATTTGAAACAATGTTGCGGGATCTGCCTAAAATACCGTTATCTTGGTTTGCGGGGCAACACGGAAACGTATTTATCGCGAAAAAATTATTCACCTCAATGTATCATACAGACAACGACAGCCCCGAACATAACTTTTATGGATATGATATAATAGACAAAGAATTAACTCCTTCTGGCGCAATGATGGTGCGATTTGCTGGAAATGCTTTGAAAAACAGTTTGGCTGGGGCAATGGCGGGAAAACCAATTGGAACAGTGCGTGAATTGGTAACCGGTGGGGATCCTGAACTGGAACAGGAATTTGATACCGCGGCCCGACATGGCGACCGCATATATGGTGATATGGTCGCAAAGGTGACAGAATACGCCCAAACCCACAGAAATAACAGATAAAAAATAAATTATTAAAAAACTCTCTTGCATTTAATAAAGATTCTATATATAATGTCGCCCATACGGAGCGTTGGCAGAGGGGTAAATGCAGCGGATTGCTAATCCGTGACCGTAGTAATGCGGTCCGTAGGTTCAAATCCTACACGCTCCGCCACTTGAATAATAAAAAAACCGACCTTTTGGTCGATTTTTTATTTTAAGCCCACATTGTCATTGAGAAGGTGCCAGCCGTGGCAATCCAGGTTAATAAAAAAAGTGGTCGGTGTTACACCGACACATGATACACCTGGATCCTCACGCGGACTATCGCCCGCTCAGGATGACACACGGCTTTTAGAGCCTGGAATTATAAACATTATTTGTATTCTTGAAACCTGAAAGCCCACATTGTCATTGCGAGCGCAGCGTGGCAATCCAGGTCTGTTATGTGTCGGCTTTGCCG
>JAKSTB010000019.1 GCA_024402815.1 Alphaproteobacteria bacterium
TGGCGAAATGGTTTGCGCCCCGAAATATATGCAAAATTGGCAAGATGGGTTAAAGGTTATTCAAAAGGCATTTGAAATGCTTTGGTCTGTTGACATCAACGATTGTCCTTTTGATGAAAGCCCAAAAAATAAATTAAAGCAAATAAAAAACAAGTTGGATAATAATTTAATCAACCCCGAAGATATCAGACCGGAATTTTTGGAACAACACGGTGGAATGTTTGGTTTGTATAAATACCTTGTTGAAAACCAACCACATGAACATTTATGTTTTTCACATGGGGATACCAGTTTACCAAACATCTTTGGCAATAAAGATAACCTTACTGGGTTTATAGATGTTTCTGATTGTGGTGTTTCTGATATTTGGTTTGATATAGCCGTAACCGCTAAATCTATCAAACGAAACTACGGAAATGTTGCTTTGCAACCATTTTACAATTTTATCAAAGAAAAACTGGGAAATGTTGATTATGAAGCCATTGAATATTATGTAAAATTGGTAGAATTCTAAATCGTCTCAAATTCATCTAATTCCAGCATATCGGTATCGAAAAAATCTGGTTTGATGTTGCAAAAAAAATTCTTTATGGACACGTTGCCAATATTGCAACGATAAATCCCCCTCCCCCTCTGTCTTTGCCCAGTTTTCATCAACATCGCAAAAACGACATTTGCGGACATTGGTTATCTGAATCTTTATTTGTTCATTTTTAGAATTATAAATTATGTTTATATCACCAATTTTTGATAATTGGTCATCGCCACCATACAAAGAACACGTACCATGCTTTTTGCCACACGCAACTAAATCAAATAATTCATCATTATCAAAAGTCCATGTACTAGTCATATCATATCCCACTTTTTCCATAAACAATTTTAAAATTCCAACGTTTCTTTTTGCGAACGGCAAAATGTGGCTTATCAGAATCAATAACCACAACGATTTTACCAATCCAAATACGAAAGTATCTCGCATATATCTTTTTAAATTTCATAGATTTATGAGTTCGCATCTCACTTCCGTCTGTGTACTCATACTCAGTACTATGACCAAAACCATATTTGTTATTGTCAAAATCCAAACCATATTCACTAAAAATTTTCTTCACTTTCGGCATGATTTATTTTGTCTTGTTTTTTTCACTGAAATACTGTTTTTATCTTGTTGCATATGTGTTTTATGATAATCAAGCTTTTGCCTTTTTTCAACCAAGAAATAAAAAAACAAATCACACGCCCATCCAGCCCCATATCCAGCGCATTAAACAGTTTTTTATACCCCGCCAAATCTAACACTACGGCTTTGAACTTTTCATTTGAACCTTTCTTGATATATCGACAAGGATTACTGCCCCTGGGGACATATTTAAATGTTTCGCACCAATCCCACATACTGGAAAACAAAGATAGTGTTTTATTGGCGGTTGAAAATGATGTTGCCTGAACCCAGGCGGTATATGCCTCTATCATGTCTTTTTCTTCCAGTTCTTTGATATACCTGTCGCCCAGTCGGTTTGCTATATACGCATTAAATTCCTGAATGTCTGAACGTTGCGTACTGGGCTTTTTATAAACGCGCGAGTATTTTTCCATATATTCGCCAAAGACCTGTTTTACGGTCAACCGTGTTTCCTGCTCTCGCTGTTGGGCTTTGCGTTTTTGTTCGCGTATTTCAATTGGGTCTTCGCCCGTAGCGATGATTTTTCGCATTTCTTGCGCACGGTCTTTAATTTCAGACAATTTAAAATCAGAATATCGGCCTATTAGCATGTGCCGCTGTTTGCGGGTTATGCTGTTTCTGTATGCCAGATAAAAACTTATTTGCCCCGTTTTCGCATAATATCGCAAATACAGCCCCGGTATAGTGCTGTCGCTTATTTGCATATTGCACGAATTAGTCAAAGTTTTTATCCAATTATCTTTAAATACCTTGGTTGCACATTGCCACATTATCTGCATGATTCACACCTTTTAGTTACACATTTGTTACACAACACATACCGTATAAACGGCACAAGTCCAGACAATTTAATCTTTGGGTTTTCTGGAATCTACCCACGCATCAACATCTGATTTTTTATACCGAACCAGATGCCCCAATTTTGCGTATATTGGTCCGCTGTTATTCATGCGATATTCAACAATGGTTGAAACGGCCACGCCCAGGTATTCACTAAGTTCTTTTGTGCTTAACAGTTTATCTTGCATTGTTTGCTCCTTTGGTTATGCAGTTTTATATTCGCAAACACTGCGTAAAAATCACGTCAGAAACATCGTAAAATTTCCCACAAATTCACCCAACCCCAACCACGCAGGACAACGGAAAAAAGCGTAAGTATTTTTTTACCTGAATTTTATTTTGTTATACACGGGTTATACACAAATAAAAATCGCCCAAAGGGGCAGATTTGTGCGACAGACGATTTTGTTTAAAAAAATCTTATAAAACGCTTGACTTCCGCGGTTTTTGAGTGTACTATTACACTCGCTATTCGGGCATAGTTCAGTCGGTAGAACAACGGACTGTTAACGCAGTTTTAACTGATAGCAAATGAAATTTAGTAATCCGAAAAAGTCGCAGTTTTCTGCGGATTTTTTTTACAATAAAATCGCAAACTATGATATCATACGTGATATCATAATGTTGTATATTTATGGCGATAAGTGGCGTTTTATTGCTCTGCATTTTTATTTTTTCATACATCTTCACACAGAATACCCAAGCATACGTTGCGCATACATAAAAAATGGCGTGTTTTTATACCCCATTTTTAATGATAAAAATTCCATCGATAGAGACATATTTTTTAACATGAAAATAACGAAATATTTTCTGTAAAACGTTACTTTTTTGATAAAAACCCATATGAAAATATATGATTTAATAAAAAAACGGGGTGTTTTTGATACCTTTTTGGTGTTTTTAAGTCTTATATGCTGGAACGGATTGCCGTATAAAAAGACACTAAAAAATCCGCGAAACCCGCGGAAATCTTGGCTCGGGCAACTGGACTCGAACCAGTGACATATGGATTAACAGTCCATTGTTCTACCGACTGAACTATGCCCGAATGTGTGTTATATAGTATACTTGTAACCTAGAAAAGTCAAGCGGTTTATGAACTTTTTTTATTCTATTTTTGTGTTACCCGTAAATCAGGCATCGCTTTCTCTTTTTACGTTTGTTTTAGCCTTGCATTTATCTCTCGTCATTGATATCATTCTTGGTAACTAAGGTGGATTTAACCTGACTTGTCCTACCTAATAAATGGACTAAACAAGGAGTTATATTATGCAAAATTCCCGTTATTCAACGACTACTATGCGTGGTACAACGCCGCAATCCACCTTTGGTTCTTTATGCAAAAACCAAAGGAGTATATTATGCAAAGAACAGCTGAAGCGGTGTCACTTGGACATCCAGATAAAATCGCCGATTACATTTCAAGTTATATTCTTGATAGATTGATTGAGCAAGATCCACATGTCCGGTACGCAGTTGAAGTGTTAGTTAAGGATAACACCGTCGTTTTGGGTGGCGAAGTTACTACCTCTGTCCTACTAGGGGATTTAGATACCTATGTTAGGTCTGCCCTATCTGAAATAGGATATGATGAACGTTATGCTACCATCTGGGGGCGGTATGCAATCGAGCCGGACAAACTTAAAGTTATCAATATGATTGGGGTTCAATCGTCCGATATCGCCAAAGGGGTTAATCAGGACGGCTGGGGTGACCAAGGTGTATTTGTTGGTTATGCCTGCCAAGGCGAAGGTAAGATAAATCGGGAATTATTCCTAGCAAGGAAACTAAACAAAGCCCTGTATGATAAAGCCCGTCAATCTGATAATCTTGGCATAGATATTAAGACACAAATCACACTGAATGATGATAAGCTTGAAACCGCTATTGTGGCAATACCAATGCTGCACGATGAAGATCTGACCGATTTTGTGATTTCTGTCCTAGGCGAAAAACCAGCGCAGATTATCGTAAATGGCACCGGTCGTTACACATACCACAGTTCCATCGCAGATTGTGGTGTAACCGGACGCAAATTGGCATGTGATTTTTATTCTACCGCTTGTCCGATTGGTGGTGGCAGTCCATGGACCAAGGACCCGAGTAAAGCCGATTTGACCCTTAATGTTTATGCACGTGCCTTAGCGTGCAAAAATTTGGTCGACAACGACGAATGTTTTATCTACCTGTCTTCGTGCATAGGCCGTTCTAAACTGCCCAGTGGGTTGATTAAAACGGTTAAAAACGGCATTGTTTCGTATCGGGATCTGTGGTGCAGTCAAACACCCAGCGCACTGATTAAAGCATATGGCCTTGATAAACCGATCTATACCGAATTATGCAGGAAAGGCATATCCGGTATACAGAATTAAGTAAAAGCCGCCCAAATGGGCGGCTTATGTTTTAAATCTCACAATAACATGCGTTTCCATCTCTGCCTATGTAAATAGGAAATCCGCTATTTTTGCCCACACTGTCACATTGTTTTTCTATTTCTCTGTATTCAATATTGCAATTTGGTAAATAGCATTTGTTTGGACCATCTAATCTACCACCGATTGCTCTGCATCCACTTTTAAAGTCATCCATAGCATCGGTTGTATAGTGTTGTTCGCATCCGGATTGATCCGCGTTTGGTACCATATTTTTAGTTACACTGGTATCGCAACGATGACATTCGCCATACAATTTGAACATGTTCGATGGGCATGTGAAATCTACACATCTGTTATTCTCTGCCTTTTTCGTTTTTGGGCATTCAACACAGTGATTGTTCTCTACTATGTGATTTTGTTGACATTTAGTGCAGTCGCCCCATGTTTTGAATTCTGATGGTCCACAGGTATAATCTATACATTTGTTGCCTGCTGGTTTTTTATCCCAAGGACATTGTTCGCAGTGACCATTGTGTGCTATATGCCCCTCTGTACATTTCAGGCACTCATCGCCGGATGTTGCGACTATTTCGCCTTTGGTTTCATCACATGTGATAGGTTTTTCCTTTTGGCACATATGACCAAAAACTTTATATCCTGTTTTGCATGTATCAGCAACGCATACAAATGAACTCGGTACCCAAACATATTTGCAGGTAGCTGTGTTTGTTTGATCGAAACATTCACTGATTGGGCAAGGGTCGCCCTCTTTGACAGTCCAGCGTATTTCCCATTCGCCATCAGAATCTTGATAGCATTCTGTTCCATTTTTCGTGGATGCTAATGCTCGACAGCCAGATTCTGATCCCATCACTTTAGTTGTATCAATAGTATTATCCGCTGTGGCAACAGATTCCGTTTGTGTAACAGATTCTGTTTGCTGAGCTTGGGCTGAAGTTTTATCAACACATTTGCCATTTACATACGTTTTTGTATCATCCGACTCGCATTCGGCCTTTGCTTTTTCTTGTGCTGCTTTTTCAGCTCGTTCTTTTTCCTCTTTTATGCGTTTATCTTCTATCTCTTGCTCTTTCTTTTCGATCTGTAAATTCGTAGCATTTATTTGATTATCCAAGGTTTTACTTTTGTTTGCTTGTGATATATTTAATGCAACACCCCCTGCGGTCAATCCGATTGTGGATATTCCTGCAATCTGCAACCCCTTCACTGATTTTGCACATTTTTCAAGTTCTGCATATTTTCGTTGTTTTTCGGCTGTTAATCTGGAAATTTCGGAATCTCTTGGATCATAATATGCGGCTGCACTAACGGCATACGGCACAAAAATCATAAGGCTACAAAAGACAGAAAAAATCTTGATCATTTTATACTCCTTAATTCGTCTTGTGCGGATTTTAATTCAGATTTTTTGTTTTGAATTTGATTGTTTTGTACCAATGCGCCGATACCTGTACCAACAATTCCTATCCCTCCTATAACAGTGGCAGCGGTCCATCCTTTCTTCTGCTTTTTGCACTGGGCCATTTGTTCATCAATTGCTTTAATATCATTTTTCAACGTGGCTATAATTTGGTCTTTGTCCATATCGTTTACATCCATGTATTGCTCTTGTGACGAAGTGTTTACATGCTTTACCACAATGCCCCCAAAAGCACTTATCGTTATTGTTATTGCAAAACATATAGCAGATAACATTAACCATCCTGATTTTTGCCGGATATATGATATTTTTTTCATGTTTTTATTCTCTCCGTTTTTTATGGTCAAATATCCTGAAAATCTAGGTGTCAGAATGGATTGTAATACCGAGTAAAACAAACCAACATCAGATTTATCGGGGGGGATGATTTGTTTTTTTATGATGAAATATCTTGTAAAAATAGGAAAAAAATGGTACAATTATCATGATGAGAATTGTAGATGTTTGACCTTGGTTTTTTGTGTAAAAAAGACTTTGGTTTTATTTACTCACTTTAGTATTTAATCCAGCTCTGCGCCTATGTTTTCAGAACATTTTAACTAAAAACAAAAAGGAGAGAAAATGTTTAAATATTCTATACTTGCATTGGTGTTAGTATCTGGTAATGCTTTTGCAGCGATTGACTGGGCTTCATGCGAAAAAATCGGTCACGATCATGGAACTTTCACAACCTCAATTTGTGAAACAAAAGATGATTGTAATGAAAGATTTTCCGATATGCCGGATGATTTAGCCAGATGTATGGCTCGTATCAAAACCCCAGAGGATTGCGAAAAAGAAGTTGAAGAACGCAATGCTGAAGTGGAAACTAAAAACTTGCTTTATCGTTGTCCTGCAACAGATACTTTGATTTCCCAAAAAAATGCCGAAAAAGTACATGCAAATCATCATTTGGTTTATGATAATGGCGAAAAAATAAACATAGACGATTTGATCGCGGATACAGAAAATGTATATGTCTTTAAAGCAACCGCTGGCTTATCTGGTATCTTTGGCAAAGGACAATATTATGTTGTTGGTCCTGCAGACAAAGATGGATTATTTATGTCTGTATTTCCAGAATAAAGCCCGATCATAAAACCGCCCAGATGGGCGGTTATTTAGTTAACTTTATATTTTACAATGCCGTTGGCTTGACACGAAGTTATCCCAGAAAGCCCATTCCTGCCCATAGAAATTCTTATTCTTTGCTCGTTTATAGGCTCTATTTCTCTGCCGTTGTTTTCAGCATACTCATATGCAATAGCAGTTAATTGGCTTTTACATGCCGTTGCAACAGCATCTGATTCTGGAATAAATTGATATCTTGAATAATAAACAGTGATACCAAAGCCGCTCTCTGTTTCTTGTATACCATATTCTGTATCTTTATCGTACGTCGATAAAGGTATGTTTGTATGGCTTACCGGCGTAGCACACCCAAACAATAAAATACTTAATACCACTAGTAATTTTTTCATTATTAACCCCTTTCATGACACAGTCATTATATTTCAAATGACATGTTTTTCAAAGTGTTTTTGTGAATTTACTGATTTTCACAATCTGTTAACAGCAAATCTGTTTGGTGCTGTAAAACCATTGAATCTAAAAAATATGATTCTAGCATTGATTTGTAAATACCTAATCTGCTTTCTGCTTTTTCAAAAGTGAGCTCTTGAACATTTTGCGTAGTTTTCTTGTGATGTGCCTTTAGTACTTGAGTTTTGCATATTGCTATCGCATCTGATGACGTATTATCTTTTTCGCACACAGCCAATCCTAAAACCGCATAATCTGCATTCAATGCTCTAGAAGTTTCTGCTGTGGTCTGTTTTTTAGCCAAACATTTTTCTAAGTCTTGTATCCAAGTTTTTATTGTTTCCAAACCTTGTTTAACTTTATTTGTGAGAGCACCGTAATCTGTATACTTCAGCTCTATTGATTTATCTGTAAAGTCTTGAATATCAAACTCGTATAATTCGTATCCAGATTTGGTTGCAACGCATCTGTCGCTTGTATGTAATATTGATAAAAACTGGAGGTTTTTACGATCTATTCCAGCACAAACTCCAACGATTTGTTTATCTGCTTTTGTATATATAGCATCACTACCGAAATCGCTCACACTTGTATCAGCAGTCCAAGCCCTGTCTTCCGAAAACAAATTGTATGTTGTACAAAATTTTCCGTCTGAAGAACATATTGTGTGATCTGCTTTTATGCTTTCTTGGATTTTTTGTTGCATTTTTTGTGAATCGTATTTTTTTAATACCTTTTTGTTTTCTGTTAAATTTACTAAAACCAATGTGATATTTTCACAGATCAATTTATCCTGTATAGTATCAAGGCACATCGTAATTATTTGATTTAATGACACCTTGTTATTCTTTTGAGTTTGTGCAATATATGCATCAATAAAAGCAGCGCATTTTGGCATCAATTTAACAGTTTCTTGTTTAATTACACCTCCATCATTCCAGTTTGTTATCAACATCGGCACATTACCAAGAGAACCTAATTCGTCCTTGCTATATAACCAGTGGCTACTAGTATTATCCGTGACTGTTTTTCCATCTGTTAATTCTGGCATACAAAAATCCATAACTGCCGAATTTATAGTCCATGGTTCCCACGCTATTTTCGTATCCAGCCCTATACCAAAACAAAGTGATGGCATAAAACATAAAAACGCAGATAAAAACTGTCGCATATTTAATATCATTTAAACCTTTCCTGTATTGCCCTTAATAAATCGTTTGTATCTGATGTAGATAAAACAGTTCCTGTTCTATTTAATTTATTTAATTGTGTTGATGACATGGATAATTTTGAGGCACTTTCTGCAATTTCTTTTGTTTCTTTTTTTGTTTTTTTACCGTTTCTGATTTGTTTTCCTTCATTTCCTACAATGCCCACAACAGTGCCTGCGGCAACAGCTATTGCACCCCCAACCACACGTTTCTTTGAAGTGTCTTTCATTTCTTGTAATTTTGCCTGATCCTTTTCGTTGCCCATGGCTGCACGATATAATGATGCATACACCCCATCTGTTATACCGACATTTTCATCGTCATATAAGCCCATTTGCGCCTTATCCAAGATGACTTCACTTTCGATGCCAGGTTTCATACCCAATGCCTCTTTGCGTTCTTTTAGATCTGCTGCCAAAGCAAAATATTCGTTACGTAATTTCATAATTTCTGGATCGTTTCCACCAGGTAATTCGATTTCTGTTGTGCCACCCTTGACTGATTTACCATTACCATATTCACAACGAAATGTTGCCATATAAGCTTCCATATCTCGTTCAGCATCTTTGTCGGCTTTTTGTTCTGCCAATCCTCGTGCCAATTCCATACCACCTATACCTGTCGCAGCAACCGTTAATGCGGTCAATGTACGATTTGCAAGAGATTGTTCTTTGTTTTTTGCATCTTCATATGCTTTTTGTAATTCTTCATAATCGTAATTGATAGCCTCTACTTCTTTGTACAGGTCTATAATTGACATTAAATCTAGGTTAGCGTCATCGGCATAGACACTTTTGACAGATAATAAAAAGCAAAGCAACGCAACCTTTATTTTCATTTTGTTATACTTTTTTCTAACATTCCGCTCAGATCAAATGTTCGTCCAACAACCTTTCCTCCAGGAATTCTATTTCCTGCCCATTCGTGTTTATAAACCCCGTTTTCATCACGATCTTGCATTTTGCCGTTTTTTATATCGACACGATCTTGGTTTTCCCATTTTCTGACAGCAGAAAAATCTTGAATCTCATCAAAAAAGCTGATGTCACAATTACAGTTAACATAGGTGTGTACATCGTTAATATCTTGTTCGCATGTACAATCTCGCCACGCACTGGCTTCGGTATGCGTATTGTTCGCTATATCATCATACCCATAATGAATATCGATGATGCCATCATCTGTATCATCATTAACGTATAAATCAAACCTTTCATAATTTTGTGGTATTTTTTCAACATTCCAACAGCTTGCTGTTACCATTTCACAAGTTTCTGTATACGGTTCGATAAACCAAGCTCTATTGGCTTTAATAACTTTTTCCCAATTATTGTATTTTTGTTCTAAATCGCGCATTGCTTCTGCAATCTTTTTACGTTCTTCTTTGATTTCTTTTCTGGGTACACCGTTTTTTCGCATGTCAGACAGGTACTGTTTTTGTATTTTTTGGTACTCTTGCATATAATCTTTAAACCTTGCCAAAGCCTGTTCGTTTATGTCTGCCTGCTTTTGATCGTAAATATAACAATATTTTTCACAATACATATCCACTGGGGCATTTGCTACTTCTTGTTTTAATATTTCGTCTAAGATTTTTACATCTTTTTGTTTTACATATACCAATGAACAATCATCACACACAGGGTGTAATATACGATGTTTTTGCGCCTTTTCTTGTATCATTTGGTCAGTAATATACTGCGTTCTGTATTTAGCATCAGATTTGTTAAAATAATATGTTTCTCTGTCGTATTTTTCTGTTGATACACCGTCTTTTGCCCTTGCTTGAAGATCTTTTAAGTAGTTTCCTTTTACTTCATCAAAAGCGAGCCTGGCCAAGTAATTTTTTATAACAACACGTTTAGTCCAGTCATCTAAAGTGTCAAACGTTACCCAATCAAAATTTGGATATCTTTTTGCTATCTGCTCAGCAACCTTATTAAATTCTTCTTCGTTGATCTTAATACTGTCATGAACCAGAGCCATATTTGTTTCGGCATCAATACTTACATTCTCTGTATCTTCGGCCGCAAAAACCATGCTTTGAACAAGCATACAACAGATTGTGAAAAATAAACCAACTTGCCTCATTTCTCTCTCTTCAGTAAGACCTCGGAAACATAGGCATTTTGGCGGATTTAATAGTGAATAAATCAAACCGAGGTTTGATTTGTAGAGATAATTTTTTAAGTAAAAAAAGCAAAAAGGCTTGAAAAAATAGGAATAATATTGTAAAATATAAAGCATGGAATTATAGGTATTTAACCTCCGTTTTTTGTAGAAAAAACCTCGGTTTGATTTACATAAAAAAGGAGTGTTTTATGAAAAAATCTGCCATCTTTGTGGTCGCATCTTTATTCCCACTTGTGTCTTTTGCCGAACCAGTAAATTTTGCTACATATGATGTCGCTGTTGTTACTGCGTTTGAATCTTGTGCATTGTTGGAAGAAAATGCCGATCATAAAATCTATCAATGTCCATCTGATACGCCATGGATTGTTGATATGAAAAAAAACGAACCCAACGGAATGTTCCGGTCTAACTTTGATAGTGATGAAAATGTCTTCAATCTGGTTCTTAACGATACAGAACACGAATACGTGGAAGTCGCTTTTGATGATGCCGGTATATGCGAAGAAAATCAGACAGCTGTTCGTATAAAAATCGCACAGCCATCTGATCAACTTTGGGCATTCGTTGGATGCAAACAAAATTAACTAAAAAAGGATAAAAAATGAAAAAATTACTTTTAGTTTTGCCGGTGGTCGCATTGGCAGCATGTTCTGATAATAAATACAGCGAATATGATTCAATATTCTCTTGGTGTCAAAGGGTGGAAACATCTGATGAACATTTGGTATATGAATGTCCTGGGGATAATGAATGGGCAAAAAATATAAAACAGGTTCAACCAACAGGCAAATTTAAAGTTCCTAGCAATTTGAATTTGGCAAAATTGTATGCAGAAACAGGAAATGTATTTGTTGAAATCGCTTTCAATGATGCCGGTATGTGCAAGGAAGATTTTACTGTTCGTACCATGGTTGCCGAACCAAAAGAAACCACAAATTGGGCAGTTATCGGTTGCAGATAAATGGAATATCTGTCTAATAAGAAACCGCCTGTTTAGGCGGTTTCCTTTATTGCTATTCATGTGATCTTATTTCTTCAATGCCTCTATCAAAGCCACAGGATTAACCAATACACACTTTGCTCTTTCGCTGTATGTCCCTGTTTCTAATCCAACCTTGAAGAATTCTTCTGGGGTCACATCCTTTTTGACTTGTTTTGCCAAAACATACAAACCTGCCTCATATGGTTTCATCCAAGACCAACCGCCATTTGCATAGTGAACGTATTGGTCATTGCCATTTGGCGCAGCTGTTGTTCTGTGATCCATTGGAAAGCACAAGGTCTTTTTCTGGACATCGATGCTTGGGTTTTGTCCTTTTTGCCAAGCAGTTTGGCTGTAAGAATTTGGATCTTCTGGGTCACCGAAAACATCTCTGTTTACACCATTGTCTTTCAATCCATATTCTTTGTCTATTTCTGTTGTTGTTACAAAAATACCTGCTTTTTTTGCTCTTTCTAAAGTGTTTGTCCAATATTCAGGATTACGACTCCAGCCCGGTGCTGCGGATATTGATACAACCACAATTTTTTCATCGTCTGGCAAGTTGCGATTTATATCTATAATTTCATCCAATGCTCTTGAATAATAACTTGACGTTCTTACGCTTGCCTCGTCACCATCTTTCTTTATTTGTGGTGCCATTTCATCTGTCAAATCTGCTGCAAAATAATACAGTTTTGCCTTTGGCGCAATACCAACCGTTTTACCGACTGCAATTGATGCCACTGCAGAACCATGCATATGTCCCTCATCTTGTTGATTTTCATCATTCAAAAATTCTTCATACCACGCAAGATTTTCACTATATTCTTGATGCGGTGCCAATTTTTGATCGATGATTGCCATTGATACACCACGACCATCTATGCCCATTTCATGCAATTTGTGGACATTCAATCCAGGTGTTCTGTGCATGTCTGCTATCTTTTTCGCATCAAACCCTTTTGGTAATTTGTTCACATCTTTTGGGAACGCTGTGTTGTGATCAAAAGATATTTTATCCACATCGTACATAGATAAATCTTTGTTGGAACAGTCTATTGATCTGATATCCAAATAACCATTTTCCAATTTATCTGGTGATTGTATTTCTTCGTTTTTCAACCAGGAATAATTTGCGAATTTACCCATAAATTTCGTGTTCATCTTGTAGATATATTGTGTCTTATCAAAACCTTTGGCCTTGATATAGGCATTCAATCTATCAAGAACTTCGCATGCATCCTTTTCGTGTTCTTTCAATTCATTATCATCGTTGTTATATGTTTTCATATTGTTATAATCCCAGTTCTTAGAAATGGCCAACGCATCTTCTTGCGGAAGCACAAAGTTTTCAGAACGGAATCTAACTGATTGTCTATTGCCGTTATATTCATTGATGTTTTTGGATATAACTAACTTTTTGGGTTGTCCTGGTTTTACATCTTCGTCTGACTCAAAAAAGACCCTGTTGCAAATATCTCGAATACAAATTTCTTCTTTGCTTGGCTTTTTGTATTTACCATAGAATTTGTTTCTAACATTGCATCCCCAGCTACCATCATTTCCATCAAAACTTATTCCGTAGTGTTCTATGGTGCCATTTGATTTATCTAGCCCAAAATAGAAATCAACTTTTCCATTATATTCTGGAGCATCACCCTCATAGTCATAGTGTTCATATGAAAGTGATGGTTTCCCATCGGGATCTATTTTTCTTTTTAGTGTTATTTCTTCGCCACCGTTTATTTTTAATACCGCTTTATCATCATACGTTTTGGCATGTACCATGGTTTCAGAATTTTGGTATGCGTGTCCGCAATCCAATTGGACTTCCGATGTTGGTTTATCACAAGCCGCAAGTGCCAGAACCGGTAATACTATCAATGCTTTTTTCATACTCTCTCCTTTGTTTGTTTTTTTGTTTTTTATTACCTTAACAAAGCCCAGGAAATATAAGCATTGTTGCGGATTTTACACCGAATAAATAAAACCGTGGTTAAATTTATCGGGGTATAGATTTGTACTATTGTAACAAAAAAATCTTGTGAAAATAGGAAAAATGTAGTAGAATGTTTGTGATGGAATTATAGGTATCTAATGACCGTTTTTTGTGTAAATTTAACCACCGATATTTGTTGTTTTTTTGGTCTTTGATAGGTGTTTATAAACTGTTGAAACACTCACTTTTAATTTCTTTGCAATCCTTGTTTTCGGTATTTTATTATCAAGCATTTTTCTGATCATATCTGCTTGGCCGTCAAGTTTATGATTTTTGTTCTTGCTGCCTTTTTCTCGACCAAGACGTTGTCCATTTGCTCGTCTTCGTGCCAATGCCTCTTTGGTTCTTTGGCTTATCAAATCCCTTTCTATCTCTGCGGACAATCCAAATGCAAATGCCAGCACTTTGCTCTGTATATTGTCGCCCAGAACATATCCATCTTTGACAGTATACACGCAGGCACCGATCCGCATACAATGTTCCAGTATTCGCATTACCATGAATAATTTACGGCCCAGTCGGGATAATTCCGAACAAATAATAACATCGCCTGGTTTCAGTTTTTTGAGGCATCCACCCAGTGCACGCTTTTCTGGTTCCTTGGTTCCGGATATGCCTGCATCTTCGATGTACTTATCAATTTTTAAGCCCAATGCGGCTGCTTTATTTTCGATTCCGAGCTTTTGATTCTCGCAATCTTGGTGGTCTGTGCTGACCCTTATGTAACCATAAATCATACTTTTAACTCCTTGGTTTTTGTTTGTTGTTATAGTTGGTTCTGTAAATGAAAGGTTGAAAAATCTGATGTTTGTTGTATAATACCTGTATTGAGTAACACGATTGCTCATGGCATTATTTTGTGGAAACGGGTTTAGTCACCCAAAACACAGCGAATGAAATAATGTCCCGACTTATGGTCGGGATGTCGTTGTTATAAGGTTTCGGCCAAAGGCAACGAAGTTTCTGTGTAAACTGACTAACTCCCGACCACCATAAAAAGTGGTCTTTTTTATGGCAAAAAAAGTTGGAAGCATTTTTCTTGTTTGTTGTGCCACGCTGTTGAATGCGTGCAATCCTGTCGTCCAAGAAAATCATGAAGTAACCAATCCAAACATTCGTGTCTTTTTTACACCAAGTACCGAATGTGAACGGAATATCGTGCAGGAAATTGAAAAAGCCCACAAAATACGTGCGGCTGTTTATTCTATTACAAATCAGTCTATTTACAATGCGTTGGTTAAAGCCCACAATCGTGGTGTTGATATCAAAATTGTTACAGATAGGACCCAATCCAAAGGCAAAGGTTCGTTGGTTGGTAATCTTAAGAAAGCAGGCATCCCCGTTTTAACCAATCACAAGCATAAAATAGAACACAATAAGTTCGCTGTATTTGATGATTCTATGGTGGTCACAGGTTCTTATAACTGGACCACCAATGCATCAAAATACAATTCTGAAAACTGTGTTTTCTTTGATCAAATGGCAGATAAATATTCCCACAGATTTGAATATTTGTGGAACATGTACCAGTAGTCAGTTACAAATTTTTTCATATACCACATTATTCTGGTCTATTTGCCGAACGGTTTCTGGTGTGTCATGCTCGTAATCAGCATAAATAGGCCGATATAAATGGCAAAAGTCATTTGCGGCGGTATTTATCGTGCAACTTGCTAACAGTATTAGGATCAGTAACAGAATCCCTAGCTTTATTAGCCCTTTCCATGTTCGCCAAAAGTGTATTAGTTTGATGTGCTTTTTCATTGTCTTTGCCTCTTTTTATGCCAAAAAAATAAGCCAGCGCAATTGCGCCGGCCACTATCGCTAGTGCGTACTGTTTTAATTTGCTTAACATTTGTTATTTTTTCCTGTTTTTGATAATAATTTCTCGTATCTGTTTATAATTATCCACAGATTCTATGTCTAATTCGTTTATCGAATATATTGTGCCGTTACCATCTGACACCGAACCTACAACATTGCCACTGGCAGTACCAACACCAACCGAACCGCAACCAACAATTGTTTGTATTGGTCCTTTGGACATACTTACATCTGTGATTTGGTTATACGCAACAAATTTGGTTCTCTTGAAAATCAATCCTGCGATTCTATATATTCCACAATTTGTTAAAACATACCTCGTTGCTCGCTGGCTATTATAAATCAACCATACAAACAGACAAAAACTACCTAGCAGTGCAAATATTGCGAGTCCAATATCCACAAATGCACCCATGAACCCCAATATTGCTGAAAAAAATAACGACAAAATAAAACTAGATAAAACACAGATTTTATCGTTTTTACGCACATCAACAATAACTTTTTCTTTTTTATCTATGTACTCTGATAAATCATTATTAAACCAATCTGCCATTTGTTATCCTTTTTGTATAACTTTTTGAATTCATACCTATTGTATCATAAAAATGCGTGTTTATCAATTTTTATAAAACTCCAAATCTTTGCTGTTCATGATTCAATAGATTTATAAATTTCTTCGTCTGTGTATGGTTGTTTGCCGTTCTCGTGTTTGATAATCGCTTTCATCAATTTGACCAGGACCGCATTGCTTTCCAGATTCAATTGTGTGTGTGGATCGTATCCGGTGCTAGCTGCCACAGATTTTATGTACGCATCTGTCTGATTTTCGGTTGCCGGTGCAAATCTTTTGATGATGCCATTGATGGTTCGTATCCCATAGTACCGGTTGTAGTTCCGCAGCAATTTACCCAGCGCACGCAATCCGTATCTTGCCTCTGTAAAAACACAGAAAACGCCATCGCTTGGTGGTACTGATAGTCCGGCCCAGTTGATGCCGTTGTACTTTATGTTTCCTGGGTTATTATTTCTGATTCCTCGTGGTTCTTTGTTCATCATTTATCCTTTTCAAATATGCTTGCTATGTTTTCACCCAATGCTGCCGCTACAAATACTGCAACAACATCCACACCGTAATGGCAAAACGCCAAAACGACAGATGTTATTCCGAATATCGCGCAAGCAAATCTCTTGGCCGATGGGTATCCTGCGCGGTCA
>JAKSTB010000002.1 GCA_024402815.1 Alphaproteobacteria bacterium
AACAATCCCGAAGCCGCATAGTATCAAAACCAAAAAACATGAATTTTGTTAAAACCGTCCAATATTTGCATAATTCTACACATCGACTATACGGCGGTTTACACAATAAAATTTACCATTTGTTGTTATGGATTTTGTTTTTATCAAATTGGTCTTTGGCGACAAATGGTTCGTCAGAATATCCCATTACCACCAATGCAACCGGAACGATGTTTTTTGGAATTCCAAGCAGGTTGCGGTAATCGTCCGCGTTTTCTATTGCGTGCGTCCAACAGGTTGCAATACCAAGTTCGGTTGCGCGCAATAACATATTTTCTATGCATGCTGCGGCATCTAGTTTGCCTAGGTCGTCGTTATCGTAACCTGCTGCAAAAATTTTATTTGAATCATAACATACCAAAACGGATACTGGTGATTGTGTGCAAAATCCTGCCCATTCATAGAATGATTTGATTTCTTCTTTGGTTGTGTTGTCTTTTATAACAATAAGTTCCAAAGGATGTATGCCTTCACCACTTGGCGCAGAAAGGCCGCTGGATAAAATAAAGTTTAAATCATTATCTGAAATTTCATCTTTGCGAAACGACCGAATGCTGCGCCGTTTATATATACTATCATTTGTCGGGTATGTCATGGGGGATCCTTTTTGTGTTGAATTATCCTCTTCTAGTTAACGATTCTATCAAAGTCGCTTTCAATGTTTTGGTTTCACCTTATTACATAATTTATTCGCGAATGAATTATAAATGTAAAACTATTACATGTCCAGTTTAATCTGGCTCACAAAAAATTCAAAAATAAAGTTTCGGTCTAATGTGCGATGAAGTGAGATAAAACTATAAATGCATATTGTCTTTTTGTATGCGTGATTTTACATATTGACTACACGAGAAATTTTTGTGTGGTAAAAAATCAGCTGTAAGCTGCGGAAAAGCGTGTTATGCGGGTTTGTGTGTCAAACCATCATAATCCTTTGGTCAGGGGTCCGAATCCCTTCGCCGCTACCAAAATTAAATCGGGTTCGTCCCGATTTTTATTTTTCCCAAGAATCAATTCCCATCCAGTTGTTTTGTTTGTATTTTTATGATATGATACACATTATGAAAAATTTATACGCAATATTTTTATCTCTATTTTTATCAATACCTTCATTTGCAGAAAGTTGTATTTTACCAGAAAGAAACCCTTTTATGGGTGATTACCGACAACAAATCGCTTTTGGCATTGGCCAAGGATTCGATACAGGATGGCTTTTACCACCGCCTGTCAAACCCGTTCCTTTTTATATTGGGACTTTTACTTATTCCCAGCCAACAACTTTCTTTCGCGTTCCAGCGCGTCGTTCAATAAACATATCTGAAACACTTGGCTTGGGAAGCAAGAACGGCTGGGACTGGCAAGATTATACAATACCTATGATTTACGTGACCGAAGATATCGCCCTGTTTCGTTATCATCGTATTTATGCTGGGCTTGGTGCGGGCGCTGGCTTGCAAGCCAAAGAAAACAAAAGATTGGGTGCAAAATTGCTTTTCCAATTCAAAGCGACATTTGGTTATAATTTCAACAGACGTTGGGCGGCAGAAGTATTTATTCAACATTTTTCAAATGCTAATACTGCCGAAGAAAATAATTCTTATGCTTTTTATGGTTTGGGTGTTACATATAATTATTAATCACAATTTACCAATTTATAGGTTTATCACCGTGCGCAATTAAATATTCATTAGCACGTGAAAAATGATGATTTCCAAAAAATCCGCGGTATGCAGATAATGGTGACGGGTGCGCACTGGTTAAAACCAGGTTTTCGTTTTTATCAACAATCACTGCTTTGTTTTGAGCAAAAGATCCCCACAACATATAAACAACGTGTTTTTTATTTTGCGCGATTGTTTTTATAACCGCATCAGTAAATGTTTCCCAACCCTTGCCACTGTGGGATGCGGCCAGATGTGCCTGGACCGTCAATGTAGAATTTAATAATAAAACACCTTGGCGCGCCCACTGGGTTAAATCGCCATTTGTAATACTTTTGTGTCCAATATCTGATTCAATTTCTTTATATATGTTTACCAAAGACGGTGGCAAATCAACACCATTTTGCACAGAAAAACATAGTCCGTGCGCCTGGCCTGGTTCGTGATATGGATCTTGACCAATTATAACTACACGCACTTCATTCAACGGACATAAATTAAAAGCATTAAAAATATTTTTAGGTTCTGGATAAACTGTTTTGCCGGCCAAATATTCACCCCGAACAAAATCTGTCAGTTTTTGAAAATATTCTTTTTCAAATTCACCAGATAATGCCTTTTTCCAAGATTCTTCTATTTTAACATCCATTATTTATCACCCATATCTATTAAATGATTTTGGCATGCACGAAATAAAACAACATCTATGTATCCAATTGGTAAACCTGTTTCTCGGACCAGATGATTAAACATAGCATCACACGCTTGTTTTAATTCTGGTTTTAATTTTGGTTTATCTAATAATTCATTAAGATTTTTATCACCGCCGAACACGACACCCAGGCGTTTTATCCACCTGTCATATTTAGGAAGATTTTCACCCAGATTTCTGGCCAAATGATTAACGGTGGTTTCACCAACATAAGATATCTGTAACAGATATTTTATTTTTTCTTCCAAATTTTGACATTTATAAAAACCATCACATAAACTTTGACGATTATTCCAAACTGTTATAATTGCATCTATCTTAGATTCATTTTTAAACACAGGTAATATCTCAAATTTATTTGAATTATTTTTTAACAAATCCATTATTATTCTGTGTTTTATTTTGGCTGTTTTCTGGTTAAACCCAGATGCCAAGATAACATAAGACACCGTCTCGGCAAATTGATTTGGACTTACGCGTTTGGGGTGTTTCAAGTTTTCTAAAATTTCATCAAAAGATTGTTCATCACTGTCCAATCCCATTTCGCGTAATTTAGATTCTAAATCAAAAAACCATTTTTTCGAAAACATTTTATCTTCCCATGCTGTTTTCATTAGTATTTGCTAAAACATCAGGACCAAAACAAGGCAATTGAATAAATTCCCCATTTGAATCTTCTGCAAAAACATTATCACAGCGATAAACATCGACACCATCACAAAAAACAAAATTGAAATTGCCACCGGTAAGCAAACATCCACATATACCAACATTTTTTGCAACATCTGAAAAAGCCATATCTATGTAAGCATTAACATCAGCCAAAGAATAATTTAAATACCACGCCCCAACACGCGGATGGCTGTGCCCATGCGCAGCAATTTTGCCTTCCGCTTTTGTAGCATTAATACAATATTCGGCATATTTTTTATTTTGATATTTGGAAAATACAGCTTCATAAGTATTCGAATTTGTTGGATATTGCGCAATAATATCATTAAAAACAAACTGTTGATATTCAAAATCTATGAAACCAAATAACAAAAAAGGAACTTCGCAATTTTGTTTGTTTGTTATATCGGCTATTTTTTTTAATGTCTTGTACACTTGATTATTTAAAACAACCGCAGATATTTTACTGGTATGTGGAAATCCAGAATTACTGATTGGACTGTTGTCGCCAAAATGTCGGTGTATTCTTTCTTGTATTTTTAATTTCAATTTTGATTTAGTGAAAACATCGCTCATAACTTTATACCCTTGAATTTACATTTTCTTTTTTTTGAAACTGGACATAGCAGTAAATCTGATGTTTTTATCTTTTGATTCATCAGACAATATAATCATCCGTTCCAGACGTTCTTTAGCTTGGTTTAATTTAGTGCTTAAATTTTTTCTTATGTCTTGTGATTGTATAATTACCCTGGGGATATTCACCAAATGTTTTTGTTTGTTTGACATTTCGTATTCCAATCGACATGGTTCCCCAAAAAAAACATCTGTTTCATTAAACATTTGATTGTTTGATTTGTTGAAATCATCCACCATGTTGTCCCCCTTTTTTGGGTTTAATACAATATCATTCGTTAATCCTGCTGTTCACCATATGTTTTATCAGTATTTGTTTGCACTTTTCTTTTTCTAACATTACCATATATAAAGTTTTCAACCGTTTTGTATATGTTTGCCATTAAATAACAATTTCAGCATTTCTTTCTTTCTGCGTTCATCTGCGCCTTTCTCGTTTACGTTTTCTATACCCTGACGGAATTTTGATTCAACTTGTGCTTCTCTATCTTTGGATTGCACATTGATTATTCCCTGCCTTAATTGTTCTGCCTTGTTGTTGATTGGTGTTTTAACCTCTGGTGATTTGTGTGGCAATTCCACCCTGACACCATCTCTTATTTCAGGATCTTTCCAATAAAATTCAGCCATATCATGCCTAAAATCTTTTCTGTATTTGTCTTCTATATCACTGTATCCTAATTCTTGATCCAGTATTTCTTCCCATTGTTTTTTATTATATTTTTTTCTGGTTTCCACAGATAACCCATATTTTTCTTTGAATGCTTCTATGCGTTCACGTCCCTGGGATTCTAAATCAGCATAACTTAGCGGTTGTCTTTTTTGTTCTTGTGGTTGTTGACCTTGGTTCACAATGTTTTCTGGTTCACGAATACCCAGGGCTTCTCTCATTTTGCTTAAAGCATAATCCCTATATCCAACCTGGTTTCCTGCCAGCACCATCATACCATTAACCGTCTTTAATTTTCTTGCTACATCTTCTGGAACGTTTTTACTAGATACAACTTCTTTGATTGCATCTGTTAATTTTTTCCAGCTTTCTTCAACCTCTGGGCTTTTAACAGAACCTGCTTCTTTATATGCTTTTTCATAACCATCTATTAACAAAGCAATCTTTTTGGATTGATCATCTGTCAGGTTTTTATCTTCCTTGTTTTGACCCGCCATCGCATTTTTTATACCGCCAAAAATGTCATTTGGTTTGGCTTGCTTTGGGTCTTGCGCTTCTGGTTTTTGTTCATCTTGTTGTTGCGGTTTTTTCTTACCAAGATTGAAAAAATCAAACCGAGGATCTGATTTCACCTGTTCAGGTTCTTCTTCGTCTTTCTGTTTTTCGGTTTGCTGTACGGTTTTATCTTTGTCTTTGATATTTGACATATCATTATTCAACACAACCATAAACTCTTGGATTTTATCTTGATGTGTATTGTCTCTAAAGACATTGTATTTCATGTCTTTTAATATATCGACCAATCTTTCAGCCGTTTCCGCAGTTATTTCTTTATCTGCAACACCTTTCTGGATTGCTTGACCGACTGCACACAGCAAATCCCCAGATTCCATCGCGCCATTTTGTTTATACGCTTCTTCATAGTTTTTCATAAACTGTTTCACATTCTGTAAAACCAGTTTAGAATCTTCTACGTTATCGTTCAAACCAACCAAACTTAAACTTTGTGATAAATCAAAAGCCTGGGTTGTTTTATTATCATATTGTTCATATTGTTCTGTTTGACGATTACAAATTTCTTTCAATCTTTCTATTCTGTCAACAGTATAATCATATCCAGCTCTGCCACTGTCAATTTCATGAATTACATCAATATATTCCTGGGCCATCTTAGGCGAAATCAATTTAGCATCCAGAGCATCCTGGATTGCAAAATTAAGTTTTCTGCGGATATTGGTCACTTCTTCACCAAACAAAAAACCTTCATCTTCATATGCGCCACGAAATTCTTTAATCAAGTAACCAATTTCATCCAATATATCTAATGTTGTGTCCACGATATCCCCCTTTCACAAAAATTATACGTCCAGATTAGCGTTCAATGCATTTTCAACGCTGAAATCACGTCTGGGTTCTCCAATATCACCCATCAACATAGAAATAACTTCGTCAGCTTGTGATGCATCTGTTACTTTTACTTGGAATAATGAACGATGATTTGGGTCCATAGTTGTTTCCCACAATTGTTCTGCGTTCATTTCACCCAAACCTTTATAACGTTGAATCTTTAATCCATTCTTGGCATATTCAAATGCAGTGTTCAACAATGCAAATGCGCCCCAGATTTTTTGAGATTTAGATTTCACACGCAAAGTTGTTGGTTTTGAAAACATTTCAATCAATTCATCACGGCCAGCCATTCTTTGCCATGCACGAATTTCAGAAGAATTCATTTTTTCACGTGGTAAAACATGTGTTTCAGTTACTGAACGCAATGTTCTGGTAATTTTAATACCTTCCATGTCGCTGGATATTTTCCAACCACGTTCGAATTCCAATTCTTCGTTATCCAACATATTTTCAGCAGCGGCAAAATTTTCAGCACTTTCATTTTCAAACACTTTATTCAAAGCCAATGCTTCAATGAAACGCAAAGGAACAATATGGCTTAAAGGTTGCAAATTATTTTTCATATCATCAACCAATTCCAATACGCGTTTCAAATCTGCCCCTGCCAATTGTTGACCGTCACTTGTTTCAATAGTCCCATCCGTTGATAATTGATCCAACAAATAATCATCCATTTCACGTTCGTTTTGGATATAAATTTGTTGTTTGCCACGGGTTACGCCGTATAGAGGTGGTTTTGCAACATAGATATATCCGCGTTCAATAGCTTCCGGCATGTGACGATAGAAGAATGTCATCAACAAAGTTTGAATATGTTGACCGTCAACATCCGCATCGGTCATGATGATAACTTTGTGATAGCGGAATTTTTCAATATCAAAATCATCTTTACCAATACCTGCACCCAATGTAGTAATCAAGGCACCAATTGTATCAGATCCCAACATCTTATCAAAACGAACGCGTTCCACATTCAAAATCTTTCCACGCAGTGGCAAAATGGCTTGGGTCTTTCTATCGCGTCCTTGCTTTGCAGTACCACCAGCAGAATCTCCTTCGACGATGAACAATTCGCATTTTGCAGGATCACGTTCTGAACAATTCGCCAATTTACCAGGCAAACTGCCCAATTCCGGACCTGTCTTTTTACGAGATAATTCACGTGCTTTGCGGGCCGCTTCACGTGCAGTTGCCGCTTCTACGATTTTATCTATAATCATTTTTGCGATTGTTGGATTTTCTTCTAAATATTCATACAACAAATCACAAACTGTGTTTTCAACCAAAGGTCTTACTTCACTGGACACCAATTTATCTTTGGTCTGGGAACCAAATTTAGGATCAGGAATTTTAACACTGATAATACTGGTCAAACCTTCACGGAAATCCTCCCCAGACAGATTAATATCTTTCTTTAAATTCTGTTCTGCAATGTATTTATTCAACGCACGAGTTAAACCTGCACGGAACCCCGCCAAATGTGTTCCACCATCGCGGTTTGGAATATTATTTGTAAAACACAAAGATGTTTCAGTATATGCGGTTGTCCATTGTAAAACGATTTCAATATAAGAATCATCAATTGTTTTAATCATTTGAATTGGTTCTGCATTTAACAATTCTTTAGATTTATCCAAATAGGTTGCAAAACCTTTCAACCCATCAGCAGAATGGAATTCACGAACAACTTTTTCAGCACCACGCAAATCTTCCAAAATAATACGAACATTTGCATTCAGGTAAGATTGTTCACGCAACCACACTTCCAATGTATCAAAATCAAATACCGTGCCAGTAAATGTGTCAGGAGACGGCAAGAAAGTAACATCGGTCCCATGTTCGTGTGTTGTTTCGTTTTTGCTGATGACCAAATCCATAGTTGGAACACCGTCGGCAAATGTCATACGCGCTTCTTTTTCGCCACGCCATACACGAACTTCCAACCAAGAAGACAAAGCATTAACCACAGAAACACCAACCCCGTGTAAACCACCTGATACTTTATAGGCACCGTTTCCTTCGTTATCGAATTTACCACCGGCGTGTAATTCACACATAATCAATTCCAACGCACTGCGACCTGTTTCGTGGTTTATATCAAAAGGCATACCACGTCCATTATCACGTATAGTTGTACTGCCGTCTGCGTTCAAAGAAACATATACAGTATCGGCATAACCAGCCATAGCTTCGTCGATAGAATTATTCACAACTTCATAAATCATATGGTGCAAACCGTCGCCACCTTCGCCAACGTCACCAATATACATTCCAGGTCTTTTTTTGACCGCTTCTAACCCTTTCAATACTTTGATTGAATCACCGGTATATTCATTATTTACTGCCATTTACAAGTCCTTTCTTTTTGCTATACAAAACATAGCAATTTATGTTATAATTATCAAGAGAAAACAGAAGAAAAATGATAAAAAAGAACGGGGTAAACATCTGTTCTAAAAAGGCATTTTTTAGGGATAAATATCTAAGTAAAAGGGTATAAAAAATGAAGTTTAAATTGTTATATTATGGTGATATTTTAACAAACCCAAAAAAACGGGCTCAACATATTGCAGATATTCGTATGCAATTTCATCCCCAGCTTAAAAAACTAATGAATTTCCAGCCCTGGAATAACCTTACTAATTTCATGATGCCGTCCCCGACAAAAAGTCCTATTATAACCCGGCACATTGGGGGCATTGATTGGAACCCTGTTATTACGCCAAATTTGAAAATGATTGCAGAATTGGATATTTTGTTGATGCATCCTGAAATTGTCGGTGTTCCGCGTTCTGATATTGATAACCGCGTTAAAACCATATTAGATGGCCTGCGTTGCCCACAAAACGAACACGAAATAGGACAAAATACACCACGCGATATTGGGCCTATTTATACATTGTTGGACGATGACCATTTGGTAACAAAATTAACAGTCAACACCAGCCATCTTTTGATGGAAAACATATTCCCTTGTGATTTGAAAAGAAGCCAGGATTCAGTGTTTATGTTAATAGACGTCAATGTCCGCGTAACCGAAGGGACATTGGAAAATTTACCATTTATGGCATAAAGAAAAAATATATAAAAAAATACCGGTAAATACCGGTATTTTCTATTAGGTTAATGCGGCGGTTATTTGCTCTTGCATCTGGAAAGTTCCAAATACAACCCAACCTATCGCACCAGAAACCAACCCCATACCCACACTGTTCAAAGTGCTGGATAAATTTTCTATACGGCGCACAGATTCATTCATATATTCTATGGCGATTTTATTTAAATTCTTTGCAAAATCGTTCATATCGGAATAAATGACCAAATCCCCCACAATTTCAGCATTTGGAAAATTCTTGCCTGTTGCAGCCAACGCATTACCTAAATTTTCACCATTTGTAATATACAATAATGTTTCTTCCAAAATACTGGATAAATAACGATTTGAATTATTCGCCAACAAACGCATCGCTTGGGGTACAGATGTATCTGCAGCAACCATTGCCGCCAATGACATCAACCAGCTGACCGATAATTGTAATTTATAAATACTCCATGGTGGAAAATCATCAAATTTTGCACGTAATTTTCCAGTCCATATAGGCAAAGATACCACGATCAATATAATTAACACCACCAACGCCGCACAAATAATATACAAATATTTATTCATAAAATCAGATGCCCAAACCAAAGATGCCGCCGTTCCACGCCAAACAATATCACCACCTGCGGCTTCTGTTAAAGGTGGCACCAAATATATACCCACCATGGCAATAATACCTATGGTCATAGCAAACAAAAACAATGGGTATGCAAAAGCAGATGATACCGCCCTTTTAATACGGTTCACACCATTAACCACTGTCGATATGTTTTCCAAAGAAACCAACAAATCAGATAAATTTCCAGACATTAACAATAATGTTTCTTCAGGTGGAACCCAACCACGTGTTGCTTCGGAAAAACTAAGTCCACATTCCAAACCTTTTTGCACCTCACGCATATATATAGCAAAAGGTTCATTTGGTTTTTTACCGTTTTCAGATTCTATCATTTCAATACGATGTAAGGCATCCATCAAAGAAAAATTATTACGCAACAGAGATGCCAATTTACTACTGATTGACATACGTTTATCTGTATCCATTCTGCAAGAAAGTCTTGCGTACCAATACTCTAATTTGTTCATGATTAATACACCCATGGTCTGTCGAGTAATCCAACCCAACGTTCTACTTCATCAACACCGATAATTCCGCGCAACATTAATTCTTCAGCAGCTTCTTTTAATGTTCGCCCATCTAATTTTTCCAACCAGAATCTCAAAGCTGCATCTGTTTCACCAGCCAATGCCAAACTTAAAAATTCACTGTTAGTCAAAATAATTTCGCCTGCTTTTATACGTCCAACCGAACCCGTTCCTTTACAATGTTCACAACCCGGTCCACGAATAAATACCTGTTGTAATCCCAAATCACCAAACGCTTCTTTAACTCTGTGGTATGCAGGATTATCAGCCTTGTCAATCAACTGTTCACGACAATATGGACACAACTTTTTAAACAAACGCATCGAAACCAAACCACGCATCATGGTTTCATCTTTCAATTTAAATGCTTCAACTCCCATATCTAACAAACGGGTCAATGCACCCATAGCGGAATTCGCGTGCAAAGTTGTCCATACGTTATGTCCAGACAAAGCGCCCTTGACGGTTAATTGCGCCGCAGACAAAGTTCTGATTTCACCGACCATCAATGTATCAGGGTCACTACGCAAAGCCGCAGCCAAAGCTTCTGTAAATTTTTCTTCACGTTGTTCTTCGTTACCAGCATTAACCACCGGCATTTGATGCGCGCCAAAAATTTTCTGTTCCGCAGGATCTTCCACAGTAATAAGGTTGATTTCATATCTGTGTTCTTTCAACATCAAAGCCATATTACGAACCAATGTCGTTGATTTACCAGATGATGTTGGTCCAGCCACCACAACCAACCCTGTTGGCGCGGAACGTAAACGTGATAATAATTTTTGCTCGTAATCACCAAATTCTTGTTCTGTTTTAATACCTTCGCTTGGGTTATCATACAGAAGACGCATAACCACATATTGACTACCAAACGCAATCGGGTTAAATTGCATACGAATACCCAATACAGATGCAGGTAAATACAAATCTTTTGTACCACGCAACGGTGTTCGTCCGTCTTTCTGGGCGGCCTGGTATTCGTTTTGTGCATAACTGGAATTAGATATATCCGCAGATGCGAATGCGGCACGAACAAATGCTTCACCCCATTGTGAATTATATTCCAAAATTGGTTGCATACTTCCGTCCATACGGAAATAAATCGTGGTCTGATCAGCAACTTCAATGTGAATATCTGATACCTTTTGTGCAGCAGCACGCGCAATAACATCGACGAAATCTTTCTGCATCTGGTTATCAAAATCAACACGTTGATGTAATTTACCACCAACCCTTTCTTCGTTTGTTTTGTAAATACTTGAAATCAAACCCAAATCTGCATAGAAAGGTTTTTTTACAACCGCATGATTTCGATTTAACCAATCCATAAATGCCAGAACACGTCCGTCATATTTGTGTGTTCTGGATATAATCAATTCACCACCAGAAAAATACGCAATCAAACTCTGGGTGTCTTTTGGCAAAGCATATTCACCACCAAACGATGTCAACAGTTTGTTGTTATCTGAAAACAAGTATGTCAAAATATCCTTGTTGCCAGCAGTTTCCAATCCTGACGGCACAGAATGCTTTTTTGATATATCTTCAACAGTTGTGTCTTGTTTTGCCATTTTATTTGCCACCAATATTTAAACTTTCAGAAACACCATCTTTTTCAAATATAATTCCATCGTCCAAAGAAATTGATTTGATTGTATAACCGTCTAATTTTTTACCAACGGCTATGCGTTTGTTTTGACCTGTGGATATTTCTTCTACTGTTGCCTGTAATTGATTACCAACACCAATAACATTTAACAATTTGTATTTTGCTTTGAATACAGGTTTTACTTCCTCTTTCACAGGCGTTGCCACAACTTCGGTTTCTTTTTCTTCCATTTCTTCCATTTGTCTTTTCAGTTTTTCTGTTTGAGCTTCCAATTCTGCTTTGGCTGCTTCTAATTCTTGCTGTTGCTGTTCAGCTTTGCCTGAAATATTATCCAATTCGATTTGCATTTTTATTTTTTCAGCATTTAATTTATCCAATTCCAAATCCATTTGGGCATGTTCTTTTTCTAATTGCATCAACACTTTTTCTTGTTCCAAAGTTGTGATTTTTTCAAACAAAGAACCTTCTACTTGGTATTCTTCCAAAGCAGTTGTTGAAGAATCTTCTGCTGGGGCTTCTGTTTCTTCGATTATTTCTTCCTCTTCTATAATTTCTTCTGCAAATGCATATGTATTCCCACCCAGGAATCCAACGCACAAACATAAAACAAATAATAATCTTTTAATCATCTTGTACCCCTTTTATTTCGTGTAAATACTGATATTATATTTCCAAGTTCGTGAATTATTTGACCAATCAACAGCTCTTAAATAAACACCTTGAAAACCATCAAACATCAACATATATTCCTGTGGTATCAGTTTAGATGAAGCGTTTATTTGTATAACGTTTATTGTATCTTTTTCTACACCCTTTTTTATAATTTCTGTACCAGGTTTTATTTCCGCTGTCATACCGTATTTTTGATATTTAGAAATTAAATCACGCATAACAGTTGCCTGGTCACGACTATCGATTGATTTGTGTGTTCTTAATTCAGGCAATTTAACCAGAACCCTGACTTCGTTATTTGATAACTGTTCCACCTGGGCACCTGGCATCAATTCCCCGCCCACAGCATAAAAATCATTTATAGTTCCGTATTCGCGTCTAAAAGTTGCAGACACATTATCTTGATTACATTCAACCGCATTTGGTACCCATCCCAACACTGGTTGCATCACAAAACCGATGGCTTTATAACACAATTTTGCCTTGTCCATAACATATGGCAATTTGTTGTATGGGTAAAACCTTTCCTGTTTTTGTTGTTGTTGCTTTTTATCAATCTTAAACTGTTCGTCTAATTCTTTATTTTTGATTTCTATCTGACGTTGATATTCCGCTATGGCCTCTGGACTAAGTTCCGGTGTTTTTGGTGGTGTAATTTTATGCAAATCAGACAATTTAGAAATTAAAAACACCGCCAACAAAAATCCCAACACTATTACCGCAGAAGGAATCAAAGTTTTAAAAACATTTACCTGTTGTAATTTTGCCCCAACAACACCGACGACTAATTTTGATAAATCTCTTTCTTGGGATCTTGGCATACCCCATTCTGATGGTGCGAACAAAGCACTCCAATCCGGCATTGCAGATAAATCTACATATGCTTTGCGTGCCTCGTTTTCAGTTTCCAGTAAAATATCGCGGATAATCATACCGTTACGAACAGCCAACAAATAAAAATTATTTCCGGCCCTGAAAACACCTAAAAACGAAACAAATTCAGACAAAGAATTCATTATTTCTGCGGCGATACTGGGGATACCAACACGCAGACCTTCATGGGGGGTTGCCAAACCAACCATGGCTTTATATTCCACGTACAAAGTGTATTTTACTTTGGTATTTTTTTCCAGTTGGTTTGCATAAATATTTACAGCATTACCCACAGCGACAGGTTGCCAGAACAACCCTGCCGCATACTTTTTACGATTAACGGTTATGACTTGTTTTATCAATTCTCTCTCTTATCTGTTAATTATAACATAAATTGATAAAAAAAATAAAGCCGAAAATTACAAAAAAAGTCGTAAATTTACGACTTTTTTCATTTTTTGCAATTATACACTTTGGCCTTTATTTTGTATGTATTTCTGGGGCCTAAAATTGCACCTATGTTTTTCACAGTATCTTCTGTGTAAATGAAATAAGAATCGCCCAATTTGTTTTCTTCAGCAATTCGTTTTTCTATGAAATTATAGGCATCGTCTATGTCATAACTTGAAACATTTGTATCAATCATATACAAATATTCACAATTTTTTGGTTCTGCATTTAATTTAACCAAAGCGGGTTCTTTTGTGCCGGATTCCGCGCACCCAGCCACAGTCAACAAACCGAATATTAACATCGTTTTTTTCATCTTTTTCTCCTTTGTTATTCTTCCACTATTTCATAATTTGATTTATCGCTGAACAATTTGCGTAATACCAAATTATTCAACGCATGCGATCCCTTTACAGATTCCAAATTCCCATAAATAAAACCGCCAGATGTGAACATATCACCCACCGCGTCTATTATTTTATGACGAGCAAATTCATCTGGGTACAATAATTTATTCATAGTTCCATCCCCAGCATCATTTATTGCGATAATATTATGTTCGTTTGCACCACGCCCCATACCGTGCGCCTTTAAATATTCCCATTCTGAATGTTTACCAAAAGTTCTGGATCTTGATATTTTATCAATGAATTTTTCAACAGATTTCTTGGTTCCATCCAATTCACATGAAAAAGATTGTGTCCCAATTATTTTATCTTTGTAAACCAATGTGGCACTGATTTTCAAACCCTTATCATTTGGCGATAATTTAACAAAACCATTACCGCGACGCCAAATCGTATGATTTAAAATAAACATTTTTATGCGTTTGAAAAATGGTAAATTTTTAGATAATTCATTACGAGTTGCGACAATTGTTTTTTTAACAATTATCTTTTTCATTTTTGTTTTTTTACCAACAACTTTTTCCAACCCCTTATAAAATTCATATGCACTGCCGTCCAAAATAGGTGTTTCAAAACCATCTATTTCAACAACAGCACTGTCAATTCCATGTAAAAACAGCGCGGCCATAAAATGTTCTATGGTTTGAACACGTGCACCATTTTTATCACCAATTGTCGTATTGCGCATTTTTGTTTCGCCAACATTATCAAATGTCGCAGGTATCAACGCAGAATCTTTTATATCAACCCTTTTGAAAAAAATTCCGGGCTTCTTGGATGGTAAAACCACCATATTCACATTTAATCCAGAATGAATTCCAACACCGGAAAATTTAACTTTTTTTGTAATTGATGTCATTTATCCTTCCTTTGATCCAATCATAAAAATTATCTTCGATTTCTATATCCAGATTTGAAAATTTGATTTGTTTTTGCGCCCATTCTGGCAATCTGACCCAATCTTTTTCAGTTGTTAACAATTTCGCGTTTTTTTCATCTGCAATACGAATTAAATCTTTGATGTCTTTTTCAGTATATTGATAATGATCAGGGTACGCGTGTTTTTCAATTAAATGCACAGGCAAATTTTCAAAGAATTTTTCAGGATATCCAATTCCAGCGAACGCAATCACATCTGTGTTTTCACCATACGGACATATTTCTTTGTTTTTCGCATAAAATATAGGCATACTGGTCGGCAGATAGAAATTGTCGGCTATCTTTTTTCTTTTGATAACTATAATCGCATCTGCACGTCTTATCGCAGATTTGTATTCACGCAAAGGTCCCGCAGGCAACAAAAATCCATTTCCAAAACCAATACTTTCATCAAAAACCAGCACAGAAATATCTTTCTTGATTCCTGAATTTTGAAACCCATCATCCATAATAATCGGTGTATTTGATTTTTGTTCATTTAATAAAATTAAATTCTTTTTTCTGTTTCCAACATGAACCTGGATATCATCAGCGGACAGCATTTTTGCCTCGTCCCCAATGTTATCTGTATCCGCCGTTTGTTTATATCCACGCATAACCACAGGCGCATCAAAATATTTTGCAATCTTTCTGACAATAGGTGTTTTCCCCACCCCCCCAGATAAAATATTACCCAAACAAATAACAATTCTGCGTGAAACATATTCGTGTTTTTTTCTTGCTTTAAACACTATGCGTGATGCAATGTAATAAAACAGTGTCAAAGGGTACAGCAAATAAGAAATTATATTATGTTTTAAAAACCAGCGTGGTGTTTTCATTTTTTTACCTGGGTTTTGTAATTATCTTCGGTTAAATCTTGCTCTATCTTGATATCGGTAAAATTTTTATCTAAATCATAGGCCTGTTTTACCATGATATCTTCCAAATTTTTACGCAACGATTCAAATTCTTCTATCTTGGTTGCTTTATCGATAAATATAGGTTTCCCAACAATACCCTTGATTATGGAAAAAGGTTTAGTCAATAAATATCTGTCCCAACGTTTTAAAAACCAAGGGCGCGAACAAGAATAACATACAGGTATAATCGGTGCACCGGTCATTTTTGCAAAATATAGCGCCCCATCATGAAACCGCATAGACGGTCCTGTTGGACCATCGGGCGACAGTGCCAAACAATAGCGCCCATCACTTAAAACCCGAACACCATTTTTCAACACAGAAACACCATTTTTCTTTGATGAACCCCATATGGTTTTCAGTCCAAATAATTTTTCCATTTTTGCAATTACACGACCATCACGTCGCGGATCTGCAACGGCATAACCACGAACCCCGGCACGCGCAACAATCGGTGATAACATCATAGTCCGCCCATGCCAAAACACGAAAATAGCGGGCTTTCTGCGGTATTTTTTTAAAATATCATAACCGATAATTTCTTTCTTTGATGTATAATAAACAAACCAAATCAAAATCCAAAAAATGACAACAGCTGGCCATTGAATCACAGACCATTCATACATATGCAGCCACAGCCGTCTTAATGTCTTTTTTACTGATTTTTTCATATTTTTACCTGTGTGTTTGATTTTAGCAATAAAAATAAAACAATGCAAGAATCACGAAAAAATAAGATTAAAAGCGTTTTTTTTATTTGACACCTTGACAAAAAGAGATATAATTAACCTTGCTTATCGCGGGATAGAGCAGTCCGGTAGCTCGTCAGGCTCATAACCTGAAGGTCGGTGGTTCAAATCCATCTCCCGCAACCAGTTAAATGAAAAACGCACCCCACCGGGTGCGTTTTTTGTTAGATTCCAAATATCTGCACAAAGTTCGAAAGTTAAAATCAAAAAAGTGGCGATTTTTCGCCACTTTTGAACTCGTGTTTAAATTTCGCGTTTCATTTTTGAGATAATATCACTAGCCATCTCTTTATAATCAGGTGTTTGTTTCTTCTGTTTCCATTTTGAACTGATACTTGTATATAGTCTCGTATTTGTATCAGTAAAATCCAAAGCAGGATAACCTTTTATTCTATCCTGAAACATTTTAAAAAATGTTTTTTCTTGTGCTTCTTGAACAAAAGTTTCTGCTAATTCATCCCAATCTTTACGTTCTGCAGTGTTTTTTGCGGGGATATTATTACCAAAAAATTTATTTTCAAATTGTTCTAATGATGTACCATAATAATAATGACCATATAACGCAACATACAGTTTATGTGTAATATATGTTAATAATTTTTTACCAGAAATAGTCAATGCAGGTACTCGGTAGTTCATAAAAAATTGTGTTATCCCTGTTTGCTCTAATTTTTTAGATTTCGCCACTGTTTTTTCAAAAGTTAATAAAATATTGAGAAAAGGACTAATTCCAACAATACCTATATTTTTCATTGGATAAATACAATGAGTTTTACCAATTCCAAATCGTCCATACACAGTTGGCTCAAATGCATATTCTTCTTTAAATTGGTCTGTATAAACTGGTGGAATGTATATTTTTGACCCAAATTTTTCTTGTATAATCTTTGCTAATTTTATTGTGTCATCATAACTACCCGTATATATTGTCATTCCTTTACCACCATCACCACCATCCAAAATTTTATGATGCACACCAAATTCTATTAAAAAATCTGATATTTCTTTGGTTACAGGATGTTTTCTATTTGGAACAACGTCCAAGTGTAATTTCCAAGCACAACTACTATCCCATTCATCACTGGGTAAATCTCTTTTATGAAATAATTTACTTTGTTCTGGTGGTAATCCACCGCCTTGCCAAGATTCTTTTTTATAACCTGTTTTTATTTCATGTACTGAAAACCTCAAATTTTCGTCTTTTTTTGCTCTTTTCATATATTCTTGATTTATCTTCTCTCTTTGAACAGATAAAGGTGTGGTCGCTTCATACAAAGACAATGTTTTTTCCAATTTGACAAGGTCTTTTAATGAAAGTTTTGAAAGGTCTGTATTTTCAAAAGACTTCAAAAAATCTTGTAACATTATAATCTCCTATTATATTGTAAAATTATACCATAAATGTCATTCAATGTAAATTCAGCGATGTTAATTCGTTTTTTAACTCATCAATCTCACGCCCGATTTCCAACAATTCGGCTCGAGAACTGCACACACTGCACAACCAGTTAAATGAAAAACGCACCAAAAATGGTGCGTTTTTTGTTTAATTTATTTCGGGATTTGAATCAACGAGACAAGGTGGTTCACAACAAGGATTAGACGGGTGGAAACACGCCGGTTTGCCAAAGGCAAAAATCCGCAGTTGCAGAATTATTATACAAAACAAAACCACAATTACCGCATTCCCATTTGCGATTATTTGTATTGGTGATGTTTTTGCTGGCACAATTCGGACAAAATTTGAAATCGTTTTTCATGATTAAACCCTTTGATACTGTTATAATTTTAATTTGTTTCAACATCAAGCATAAATAAAATCCTGTGTCAAAATGTTGACATTTTATATTTTTGTGTTATATTTGAGACATGAATATAGTTTATGACACACCTTTGCCAAATATGAAAGATGCCTTGTCTTGTTACAAAGACATTAGTGGGTATTGTGGTTTCACGATTTATAATAAATATTATCCTTGTCTTACAACAACGAACGAATACAACCAAATATTACAAACCAAAAATTATGTTATACCAAAATCAAAGGTTTTAACCGTATCAGGTTCTGGGGAACAACCTTTGTTTTTTAAATTGTTTGGGGCAGAACATATAACTACTTTTGATATTTCATACAATTCTTATTTAATGACAAAACTTAAAACTATTGCCCTGCAAACATTTGACCAGGCGAAAGATTTCAACAAATTCTTGGATTGTTTGTATGATGAACATCATTTGTATTTTTTAAAAAATGATTACCAAAACATCATTCAAAAACTCAACAAACCCGAACAAAACTATCTTTGCAACGCACCTGAAAAAATAGATATATTTTATACAAACAGATGGTGCGATCTTTACAGTTTTACTGATTCAGATTATAAAAAATTAAGAGATTCAATTAAATCACCATTTCCTTTTATTTGGACAGACATTAAAAATCTGGATGAAAGGTTAGGTAATGCTAAATTTGATATTATATATTATTCCAATATTTGCGATTTTTTGTATTCGTACACGGTTGTTGATATATTGAAAAAAACCCAGAAACATTTAAACCCAAACGGTAAAATATGTTTTGTCACAAATGATGACGACAAAGAATCTTTATTAGACAATATCAATCAAGCCATGTCATACGATGTGATACATAAAATGCCTGAACGTTTAAATTTTTATCTGGTTGTTGTTCAAACCAGATAGAAAAGTCAGTTTATTTTTGTGGAATATCTGTTTTATTTTGAACTTCTATACCTGATTCAAAATCTTCAACAAATTTCCAAACACCTTTATCCAATGTAAAATGAAAACATTGGCAATTTTTTATACCCCCAACTTTTAATCCACACGCCCAACACAAAGCGCGCGTTACACCGCCATGCGATGCAATTACAATATTTTTATGTTTGTCTTTATCAACAATATCGTCCAAACATTCTTTGACACGATTGAAATTATCCATTATGTGTTTTTGTTTTTCATCATTTTTATCATACCAAAAACCAAAAGCAGTTTCGGTTAAACGTTCATCTGTTATAATTTTAATATCTGGGTTACCAACCGCTATTTTTGCCGTATCCACCGCGCGTTTAAGTGGCGATGAATATGCAATATCTATGTTTTTATCAGATAAAAATTGATTTAATTTTTTTGCCTGTTCTTCACCAGATTTTGTTAACCATACATCCGTGCCCGTGCCATATCTTTCGCCCGCTTCGTTTTCATTAGTTTGCCCATGTCTAAAAAAATAAAAATGTCGTATCATGATAATCTCTGCCTTTGGTTTATAATTTACTATTATAGCATAAAATTTATAAAAAGCGGGGTTATTGCCCCGCTTTATTTATAATCCCAAACCTAATATTTCTTGTAATTTTTTATCTATCAGATTTTGATTTGTTGGTACAGGGATATCTTTGACACCTGTTTTTCTCAATTCAGATAAAACATCTGTAACATCTCTGTATTTTTCCAAATCTTGTTCTGTAAATGTTCTGCGTTTACTTGTTTCACGTAACAATTCATAATATTTATTATATTTTTTTATTGTTTCGCCATGTTCATTCAAAACACCCATACAAACAATAACAACGCCATTTGGGCCGTCACCCACAGTCCAAACCAAACGTTTTCTGTCGTTGTTTGTATTGCTGTCAACACTTTGCACCAATGTACAGCCATTTTCTTTTTCAACGGTTTGAACATTTGTCAAAATACCATCTTTTAATACCCACACAGGCCCCTGGTAATTCACAAAATCAGCCGGATCTATATTGATTTTATTAATAGCATCCAACACAGATCTTTGACGACCAATACTTATTTGTTTTAATTGGTTATTGGTCATGTATTTCGTTATTTCAACATGTTTATATTCCTGGGTGGTTTTGACAACTTTATCAGGTTTAACCTGTTTGTTTTGTGGTTGTTTTTGTTTTTCTTCTTCTTTCTTTTGGGTTTCTTGATTTTGCAAAGCCAAAATTTCCTGACGAATTAAATTCCAATCAGATGTGTCCGCACAAGCCACAGGAACACCGTCTTCACGCAATTTAACAGTTTTGTTTATACCGTTTCTGCGTTGATCAGACAAAATTATTCGAATATATCTGTTCAAATCGTCATTTGATAAATCAAGTGCAAATATTTCAGCATCTTGTTTGCACAAATCTAAAATATCTCTTTTGTCGATATGTTGCCCAGATATCTTTTTATCCATGACTTCCGGTTTAATCGCGATTTCTTTTGTTTTTGGATTTGCAGATGTTGGTTTCTGTCTTTCTGGTATAATTTTATGCAAAAAGTATTCCGCCACAGAATTTTGTAAATTTATATTACCTTTTCTGCTGTAAACCTTTACATGTTTATACTTTGACATAAATTTCAACGCAGATTCCAAATTATTTGGATCTTTCATTGCTTGTTTAGAAATCAAGTCGGGTTGAACAATCAATTCTTTAATTTTTTGTGGTAATTTATCCAATAAAACATCCAAACTTCTGATACTGTATGAACAATCCATTTTTTCCGCAAACATAGGCAAAGTTGTATCTTCGGTTATATAATCTTTACCGCAATTACTACAATCAAAAATACCATCTGTAACCAAGAAAGGAAATATTTTAATATGTTTTGATGCAACAAAATCGCCTTTGAGCGCAACATGTTTAAAAAATGGCATCTGGGCACCCTTTTGCGGAATAAAACCACGAATGTTCACACTTTCATAGATTATATAAAATCCGAATTCTTCGGTTATTTTTGGTAATTGCAATGGATTCAAACGCGCCAATGATATTGGTGTTATATTTTCATCATCATTAAAAACAACTTTTTCTACCAAAACTTTCTTTTGAGACATTTTTGACCTCTTGTTTTATATTATTTTAATACAAAAATATAAATTGTCAATATATTCATAAAAAAACATATTATAAAAGAATTAAAAAAGTGATATAATACATTAAAACAGCGGGAGAGAGATGAAATACCTTTTTCAATTTATGATTATTCTGTTTTTTGTATTTCTTGGGGAAATATGTGAACATTTTATACCCTTGCCTATCGCGGGCAGTATTTATGGATTGTTATTATTGTTTGTTGCCCTGTGTTTACACATTGTTAAATTGGAATGGGTTTCAGATATTGCAGATTGGTTTCACAGTGTAATGGCTTTGTTTTTTATTGCGCCTGCTGCCGCGGTTATAGACATATGGGGCGATATATCTGATATTTGGTATTATCTGGTGTTCTTGTTGGTTGCAACATATGTTGTAAGTATGATTGCAACTGGAAAAACCGCTGATTATTTTATAAGGACGAACAAGGATAAGAAAAAATGATAGATTTGATTGCAAATTCTTCATATTTTGGTGCAACCATAACTATACTTATGTTTATGATTGCTTCGTTCATAAATAAAAAATGGCAAAATCCATTTACAACACCTTTGTTCTTGGCAACCTTTTTTGTCATCGCTGTGTTGTTATCATTTAATATTCCATATGCTATGTATAACGCATCTGCAAAATATTTAACTTATTTTTTGGTACCTGTAACCGTATGTTTTGCAGTCCCTATGTATCGACAATTACCCCTTTTGAAAAAGCATATTTTTTCAATATTATTCGCAATGTTTATCGGTGTAATGGCATCTGTATTATCGGTATGTATAATTGTTATTGTATTGGGTTTATCAGACATTATTGCGCGTTCTTTGGTATCTATATCTGTAACAACAGCTTTGGCTATTGGCATCACACAAAAATTGGGTGGTATGGTTTCTTTGACTGTATCTGCGGTTATTATCACAGGTATTTTGGGCGCATCGGTCAGCGACAAATTATGTAAATGGGCACGCATAAAAAATCCAATTTCACGCGGTTTGGCTATTGGAAATGCTGCACATGCAGCCGGAACAGTAAAAGCCATGGAAATGGGAAAAATAGAAGGTTCTTTCAGTTCTTTAGCAATAGTATTATCTGGTTTAATGACCGCAGTTATTGCACCAATCGTAATATGGTTTTGTTTCGGTTAAAAAAAGAATAAAAATGTTATCACATGCTTTTAATTTTGAAGGTGGGGAATTTTTGTCAAAAATGGGGGCTTCGTGGTTTGTATCATATTTATATTATAAAAAAATAGATAAAACACATACAAATTGGACTCTTGTTGGAACATCAACCAGAATACCTGTTTTTAATAAAACAGGTAACTATCATGATTATTGGTTAAGAAAAATTTTAGAAATGGATGATAATAAATTAAATACAAATAAAATAAAATTGTCTGCACCAGAAATTAAAAATATGGCTAAAAATTTATTAAAATTATTTTAAACACTTTTTTAATGTTTCACCGGTATCGTTTTGATCAACGCGTTTGTTGCGAATTTCTTCATCGGCCTTTAATTGTTGTTTAAGTAAAACTATATCAGGATGACTTTGTATTTCTTCATTTAATTTATCAATCGCAGATTCTATATCTTCCTTGTTTTTTACGAATATAGGTGTAATAGAATTTACCGCATTAAACAAAGATTTTTTCACCAATTCATCATTATCATCTATGACAGATAAATAGGCGTGTATATGTTGATCTTCGTGCGCCAAAATTGCATCATAAGAACAAGTATTTGGCTTATGCGAAATATCAATTTGAACCAGAAAATCAACATATCCAATCGTTGCTTCTACACTTTTTAATGCGACACAAAAACCGTCTTCTATGGATGTAATATCACTGGTTATATCATAATTATCAACCATAGTTGCAATTACATCACCGTGCAAAACGTCCATATGTTGTAAAGGCTGAACAACCTGTTTTTGCCAAGACGGCATATTAACTGTAACTTTGGGTTTTAATTTATAATCTAAACAATCATCTGCAAATAATATTGTTGGTAAAAAAAACAGTGTTAAAAATACAAATTTCTTAAACATATGGTTTTACATTATTTGTTTTTTAAGATATTCAGTTACAAATTTATTGCCATAAATTTTGTACAAATCTTCCGCCAACAACACAGATGAACGACCAGATTCAAACAATCTTAACAAATTACCCAAACCACCTAATTCTGTATTCAAAATAACAGATTCACCGTTTATAGGACGTGATAACAATACCGCCCTTTTCAAATTTGGATATGCTTTACCCTGGATAAATGCCATTTCCAAAGGATTTAAATTCCATTTTTCATAATCACTTAAATCTGCCGCAGGATTACGGAAGAACAAAACTGTTTGTGCCTGGCCACGAACCACATCACCTATGCCTAATTTATCCAAAACATTTGCACGTTGGAACGCAACCATATATGCCTGACGGTTTTTACGACCTTCCTGTAACCCAGCTATGAAATTATCGCGGAACATTTTGTTTTCCAACATAGGCGCGGTTTCGTCAATCATAATAAGTGACGGATTTCCGCCGGATACAGTAACATTATTAATTCTGTGCAAGATATAAGATATAACCGCAGGTGCCAAAACTTCATCCTGTAAAATTTCTGTAAAATCAAATGTTGTTAATCTGGAATTCAAATCCAAAGTATCTTCATCTTCATTGAAGATATCGCCATATTGTAATGGGTCAATCCATTTCTTTAATTCACCACGCATAGTTCCAGATGATGAAAAACAGCTTTCATATAAGTTCTTTAACAATCTGTCTCTCATAGATAAGTAATCAAAATTCACAGATACAGCACGTGCAATTTCATCACCAGATAACACATCTGTTTGACCGGTTATCATCGCAAACCATCTGCGCAAGAAAGCCCTGTTTGCCGCCGTATCAGGCATTTTTAATGGGTTCAAGTGAGTTAAAAATGTATTTTGTGCCGCATCTTTTTCTTTACCGTTCATAGTTATATATTTACCATCAATAGATAATGTAAATATTTCTGCACCCCTGTTACGATCAAAGAAGAATGCTTTCAGTTTTGGATGACGTAAAGATTGTGCAATTAAAAACGAGAATAATGTTGTTTTACCACCACCTGTTGGCCCGATTGTTAATGTATGACCCACAGCAACCGGTTTATCAGATACATGGAATTGGAATTGATATGGTGTACCTTGGGCTGTCGGGAAAGTAACAAGAGGTCCAGGACCCCAATCACAATCTTTGATACCTTTTGGCATACTGGACAAAGGTATACTGATTGCGGCTGTTTTTGATAACATTTTAAATATTCTTGGGAATACATCAAATCCTGGTATTTGCGCAAAAAATGATACTTTGGATGCAAATGTTTCAACCACAGGTGATATTCCAAATGAAGCGCATATTTTCTTGAATTCTGCGACATTTTTATTTAATTCATCTTTATTATATCCAAACAAAATAAACAAAGGATAATAATCAACCAAAGTTTGTGCACCGGTTATATTTTCATCCATAGATGATTCAGCTTCACTGATTTGTTCCAATGTAGAATCTTCTGTTTGGTCTGTAACTGTGGATCTGTGTTGGCGCATCAATGCTTCTATGTCATTTGGTCTTAAAATATGAAAACCGTTCATATTTATCATTTCGCATTGTATAGTTGAAATTGTATTATAAAATTCTTCATCCAGATAATCAGGGGCAGTTTTGAAAGACAAAGCCGCAGCATAATATGTTTTTTCACCACTTGAATATTCTATGATACCGTTTCCTAAAAATTCTACATTATCAACAGTAACCAGATTTCTTATATTTTCATCACATGTTTTTATAACAGGTTTTGTCACAGGTGATAATATACGACCAAAAAATGTTGCCATATTATTAACGGTATTATTTTTTAATAATTCTGGTTTATACACAGACAACATAGATTCAATATAATTACAATATTGATTTAATTTTTCGCGGTTATTTGCGCCTTTGACAGAAATAACAACATAATAAGTATTTGTGAAAATCTTTAAACCTTGGTTATTCCATTTATCATAAATACTTTGCAAAACAGGTTGATGAAATTCATAATTTGTTTTTTCATCTGCGGAATCACGAATTGTAAAAAATCTGATATATACAGCCGGATCTTGAATTTGATTAAATAATTGTGTTCTTAAATCCAGTAATTTTTCATTATTTTTTTCATCCATCATACTGGTTTGAACGCCGTTTATTTTATAAACACGCATCAATGAGCCATCATCGGTTGACATAGTGTCATCGTTATAAACAGTTCTGAATGGTAAATAATCAGAATATTTTGCATAACCAAATTTTGGTAAAATCTTTTTAGTTAATACTGGTAAATATATCAACAAAACAATAAATACCAATAAAATAGACATCGCAATAATAACAAAAGTTAATATTGTTGATGTATTACTGCCGGCAAAATAATCAAATAAATATTCCATTTTATACTACTAATTTCCTTGGTACTTTGTTTTTAAACAGAAAAAAACTTGAAAATATCAGTTGAGCGATTTGAGAATCTTTCTTTGAATAAATACCTAAAATACTGTGTGTTAAACATAAAACACCTATAAAAAACAATGGTAACAAAGTGGGAATATTACCAGTTATCAGCAAAAAACAAATTAATGCCACGATAAATAAAATAAACAAAACTATAAAATTTAATATCGCAAGCGAATAAGGCACATAAAATATGCGCGGCGGATTTGCCAAAGCTTTCAAAACCTTTTGTTTCAAAACCCCTCTCCCGATGTATTTATTATATCAATTTCAACTTTTTTCAACAAGCATAAAAGTAAAAACAATAATTTTTGTTTAATATATAAAAAATTGCTTGTTTTTTAACAATTTGAATAGTTGTATCAAATTATCAACAATTTTAAAATATACGCAAAAAACTTGGATTTTTTTGTTGAAAAAATGTTTATAAAACGTTAATTCAAGTTTTTAATAAAATAAACAGGTACAATAAAAACAACAAATAATTATAATAAATATTTGATTTTTTATAAAACTGGTTTATAATAAGCCAGCAAAAAGGATTTTGATATGAAATTTTTAAGTTCTTTAAAAGCTTGGAAAAAACGCGGTAACATTAAACAAATTCGCCGTGGTAAACAGGTTATTTTAATTGATCCTGCAAACCCAAAATTAAAGGCAAAGCAAGGATTCAAAAGAAAATAAGTCCAATTGGATGATATTTTTTAGCCCGTTTTTAACGGGTATTTTTTTATTCATTTGATAAAAACGCTTCCTTGAATATATCTTGAATTTCAGATGTAGATAATCCTGCATTACGTAAATAGATTATTTGGTTATTATTTGGTTTATACAAAGATGCAGAATGTTTAGCAGAATTTGGAACAGACTTTATGTACTGAACAGGTTTCATTTGAATTTTTGTATTTTCATCAGCCATCACAGAAAAAGATATATCTGAATCACAATTTTCCATATTTTTTTCTATATTTGCATAACCATTTAATATTGTATTTGAATTTTTATGTGCCAGAACACGTGTTTTTACAAAAATACCGGTATTTTCACATAAATGATTACAATTTACATCAATTTTCAGGTTATCATAATTTTGTACAATAATTTGCCCATCAAACAAACTATTTTTCCCGGTGTTTTTGATAAAAATATTCAAAAAGGCCGGCTTTTTATTTTTTATTTTTGTTGTCAAAACAACTTTTGTATTTTCTGATAATACATCTATGTTTAAATTTATATCACCACCAATTTCACCAATATATATAATATGAATCGGTAATTTTGGTGTTTTGTTTATTGAGATTATATTTTTATCAGCATTATATACTATATTTTCATAATCAGATAATTCATCACAAAAAACACCATCACGAAAAACCAAAGTTTCCGCCTGAAATGTTTTTATATTGAATTCTTGCCAAAGGTATGACATATTTAATCCTGATGTTGATATATAAAACATATTAAAATAAAAAAATTTGAAAACAAATAAAAAATTGGTGAAAAGATATGGGATTTAATTGTGGAATTGTTGGTTTACCAAATGTTGGAAAATCTACCCTGTTTAATGCATTAACACAAAGTGCCGCGGCAGATGCGCAAAATTATCCTTTTTGCACAATAGAGCCAAATACCGGCCGTGTTGTTGTTCCAGACAGTACTTTGTTAAATCTGGCCCAGGTCGCAGGTGCCGAACGTATTATACCAACACAATTGGAAATAGTTGATATTGCAGGTCTGGTCAAAGGTGCATCCAGTGGTGAAGGTTTGGGAAATAAATTTTTATCTAATATTTTAGAAACAGACGCAATAATTCATGTTGTTCGTTGTTTTGAAAATGATGATATTGTTCATGTAAATGGAAAAATAGATCCTTTAAGTGATATTGAAACAATTGAAACAGAATTAATGTTAGCGGATATTGAAAGTTTAGATAATCAAATTAAAAAGTTAGAAAAAAAAGTTCATGGCCAAGATAAAAATGCTGCTAAATTATTAGCCGATGCCACATCTATTAAATCACAACTTGAAAAATCTGTTCCGGCGCGCGATCAAGATGTTGATGCCACACCTTTTAATTTATTAACGAAAAAGCCGGTAATTTATGTATGTAACGTGGAAGAAGCCGCCGCCAGTACCGGTAATAAATATTCAGATTTAGTTCGTGAAAAATATTCAAACAAAGCACCTGTGTTGATAATTTCTTCAAAAATAGAAATGGAAATAGCCCAAATAGTTGATGTTGAAGAAAGAAAAATGTTTTTAAATGAACTGGGGTTAAATGAATCGGGTCTGGACCAGGTTATACACACAGGTTATGATACACTTGGTTTGCAAACCTTTTATACGGTTGGCCCAAAAGAAGCGCACGCTTGGACAATTACCAAAGGTATGACCGCACCCCAGGCCGCCGGCAAAATCCACAGTGATTTTGAACGTGGATTTATTCGTGCAGAAATAATTTCCCCATCTGATTATTTACAATATGGTGGTGAAGTTGCTGTTAAAGAAGCTGGAAAAATGCGTCTTGTCGGCAAAGAATATGTTATGCAAGATGGTGATATATGCCATTTCTTGTTTAATGTTTAATATAAAAATACCGGTATTTTCTTAAAAAAAGCCGGTATTTTTAATAATATTTTTTGTTTAACAAAATAAATATATGTGATATTTTTTATTCTGCAAACGTAATACCCTGGGGCTTGCCCCGTGGGTGATTTATTTTATATTTAACTGGTCGACACACTACGAAAAAAATAGCTGATAATTTTTTGAAAATTATAAAAACCCAACAAAGATAAATTATTTATCTTCTATATCAAATAACATATCAAGTTTTTCTTTGGCTTCATTTATTTTGATATTAATTTGATTGGTTAATTCTGTGATTTCTTCCCCAGATTTATTTGTCTTGAAACCATCATTTATAATATCTTCTTTTTCTTTATTTAATTTTGATATATATCTTTGTAATTTTAGAGATGCGATAAATTTTTCTGCGTCAGCCAAACTTAAATCTGTTTTTTCAACATCTTCATCAAAAGACATATTTAATGTTGTTAAAAAATCCATGTGTTTTTCGACCAATTCTGGATATGTTTGAACCACAGATTTTAAAATTTGTGATGTCATAGCATCTATATCTGGAATATCAATTTCAGGTGTATATTTTTTTTGTTTCCATTTATGCCATTGATTAAATTTTCGATTGTTATAATCTTGTTCAATTTCATTTTGGAAAATTTTATCTTTTATTTTTGATGTGCAATCTTTCAAAAATTTTTCCGCTTGGGTTCTGCCACCTGGGGTGGTAATTAAATAATTTTTATTTGCGCTGTCCCATAAAAAATCAATCAAAGGAACAGATTTGTTAATAATTTCCCGCATAGCAGATTCGCCATGTGTTTTTAAAACTTCGTCTGGATCTTTACCACCGGTTACAAAAGCAAAACGAACATCACTGTTATCACGCAAAAAAGGCAAAACCAAAATACATGCCCTGACCGCAGCTTTTTGTCCTGCGGCATCACCATCAAAACAAAATGTAATATTTCTGTTTGCTTTGCAAATAATAGCAATATGATCTTCAGTTAATGCGGTTCCCAATGGCGCAACGGTTTCTGGAAAACCATGATTTTGCATTTGAATCGCATCTATTTGACCTTCGACTATGATTGTTCTGTTTTGACGATGAATTGCATCACGTGCAAAATTAAACCCAAATATAGTTTGACGTTTATGGAATAATTCTGTGTCGGTTGTGTTTATATATTTTGGTTCAGAACCATCCAAGGATCGCCCAGAAAACGCAACAATTTGATTATGTGCATTGAATATAGGAAACATCAATTTATCACGAAAGAAATCATATGGGCCATAATTTCCAATGCGTACCAAACCTGTTGCAACCAATTTATCTGATTTAATATTTACAAAATGGGACGAAATAATATTGTTTTTTGGTGCATAACCAATTTTATATTTTTTTATCATTTCATCACTGAAACCGCGATTTTTTATATAATCTAATGCGAACTTTCCAGATTCAGAATACAATAAATCTTGATATATTTTTGCGCTGTCTTCTGTAATTTTTACATAGGTTTGTTCTGCTTCGATTTGTTCTGATGATTTTTGTTTTATCTCTGGTACCTTGATACCAGCCATATCCGCCAATTCGGTTATAGCAGTTTTGAAATCTACATTTTCAGATTTCATTACAAAAGATATAATATCACCATGTTCGCTACAACCAAAACAATGATAAAAACCTTTTTCTTCGGATACAGAAAACGAAGGTGTTTTTTCATTATGAAATGGACAACAACCCCAATAATTTTGACCCTTCTTGTTCAGCGGTACACGACGGGAAACCACGTCTACAATGGATAAACGTTGTCTTAATTCATCGGTAAAAGAATTATCAAATTTTGACAATTATTTTGACCTTTTTTTGAAAGGCGTTTTTGTTTTTTTACTGTTAATTAAATCAATTGCTTCGGATAAACTGGGTTGTTCTTTCACAGAAACATTTACACGATTAGATGATAAATATGGACCATATCTACCGTCTGGATAATAATAAATTGGTTTGTCTGTTTCTGGATTTTTACCTAAAATTATTGGTTCGATTTTCTTTTTTTCTGAATTCAATAATTCTTTGGCGATATCCAAAGTAATTGTTTCAAAATTATATTTTTTAGCAGTAACATTTTTTTCGCCATTTGTAACATATGGACCATATTTACCAATTTTGAAAAATATATTTTCGCCCAAATCTTTTTCAGTTTGTGTTTTTATTTCACCAACTTGTTCAGGTTCTTTGTCTGTATCTAAACCGTCAGCAATTTTCATTGTAAAATCACATTTTGGATAATTACTGCACCCAACAAACGCACCGTATTTAGATAATTTTATACCCAATTTTGCACCACATTTTGGACATTTATCGGAACCATCTTTGAATAAATGAGAATGCATAAATTCATTTATATTATCAATAATATCTGTGGTTTTAATATCTTTGGCCGTCAAAATAGTTTCGTTTGTTGGTGTCCAGAAAGATTGCAAAGATGACAATTTATCTTTTTTACCATTTGATACATCATCCAATGTATCTTCTGTTTTTGCGGTGAAATTAACATCAACTAAATCTTTAAAATAATTAGATAAATAAGAAACCAAAACCCAACCAGCAATTGTTGGATGGAATCTGTGTTGTTTATCTTGATCAACATATTTTCTGTCGACAATTGTTGACATAATAGTTGCATATGTTGATGGACGACCAATTCCTAATTCTTCCAATTTTTTAACCAAGGATGCTTCTGTGAATCGTGCAGGTGGTTGAGTAAAATGTTGTTCAGGAATCAAAGATTTAATTTGAATTTCATCATTTATATTTAATTCAGGCAATTTAATTTCGCCATCTTCTTTTTCATCATCCATATCTTCGATATAAACTTTCATAAATCCGTCAAAAATACGCGTAGTTCCAACACAATGGAAAGTTGCAGATTTTACATCTATATCCACAGACACAGAATCAAAAATCGCATTTGACATTTGACAAGCAATGGTTCTTTTCCAAATCAAATTATACAATTTCAATTCATCACCAGATAAATCTGCGTTTTGATTCAAGAAGTGTGTAGGACGAATTGCTTCGTGTGCTTCCTGGGCATTTTTAGATTTTGTAACATATATGTTTGGTTGATTTGGAATAAATTTATTTCCATATTCTTTTGTTATATATTCGCGAATTTCATCAACCGCTTCTTTGGATAAGTTAGTGGCATCAGTACGCATATATGTGATAAAACCTTGTTCATACAATTTTTGTGCGGTTGCCATAGTGCGTTTAGATGAAAAATGCAATTTACGTGCCGCTTCCTGTTGCAATGTAGATGTTGTAAATGGTGCCGCGGCATGACGTTGAATCTGTTTCTTTTCTATCTGGGAAACACGACCAACATTTGGCGTATCTATGTTGAATAAAATTTTATCAACCATATATTTATTTGATAGGGTTAATTTTTCAATTTTATCACCATTGAATTTTACCAAGTTAGCATTAAATTCGTTTTTGTCTTTGCCACAATTTGCAGCCACAGACCAATATTCCACAGGGTTAAAACTTTCAATTTCTTTTTCGCGATCCACAACTAACTTCACAGCCACAGATTGAACGCGTCCCGCGGATTTACCTAAATTTCTTTTCCATAATAATGGTGATACACCAAAACCAATTAAATAATCCAGAATTCTGCGCACTAAATACGCATCAACCAAATTATTATCTATTTCGCGTGGATTTTTCAGTGCTTCCAATATAGCATTTTTTGTAATTTCGTGGAAAGCCACACGATAAACTTTTTTACCCTTTAATACATTTCTGGAATTCAAAATATCATTGATATGCCAAGCAATTGCTTCCCCTTCACGATCAGGATCTGATGCCAAATAAACCGCGTCCGCTTTCTTTAATTCATCTGTGATTAATTTCAATTGTTTTTCTTTGCCAGGCATGATTTGCCATTTTGGTTGAAAATCGTGTTCTGTATCAACACTGCCAGATTCTGGAATCAAATCACGAACATGTCCTATGGACGCAACAACACGCCATCCATTACCCAGATATTTTTCAATAGTTTTTGCTTTTGATGGAGATTCTACGATTAAAAGATTCATTTTTTAAAACCCCTTGGATGATAATTGTTGGTCTTTGTATATGTGTGCATTTTGACATAATCCAAAACCAAAAAGTAAAGATATCAAACTGCTGCCACCAAAAGACATAAGCGGTAAAGGAACACCAACTGTTGGTGCCAATCCCAATACCATGGATATATTTATAAAATAATAAACGAAAAAGTTCAACATAAAACCGAAACAGACCAATTGACCAAAACGATTTCTGCAAGTTTTGGCGCACCAGAACAAAATAGCAACGATAAATGTATATATTGTTAACAAAATAAACGCACCTATAAATCCAAATTCTTCACCCAACATAGTGAATATAAAATCGGTTTGTTTTTCAGGTAAAAATGATTGTTGAGATTGTGTTCCAGATAAATAACCTTTACCGATTATTCCACCCGAACCAAATGCAATTTTTGCCTGATTTATTTGATAACCAGCCCCTTGGGAATCTTTGTCTGGATTCAAAAAGGTTATAATTCTGTCGCGTTGATAATCATGCATTGCGCCATACCAAACCGCAGGCAAAGATAATAAACCCAATACAAACGCAATTAAAAACCATTTTTTATTTGCACCAACTATATAAAACATACCCAGTGTAATTAAACCCAAAGACACCCCTGTTCCAAGATCGGGTTGTGCACAAATTAAACCAAAAGGAAACAACAACAATAATGTTGGGACCATGTAATTTTTTATCTGTAATAATTCAACTGAATTTTTCCATGCAAAATAACGCGCCAGCGCCAAAACCAACATAGGCTTTATGATTTCAGATGGTTGTAAATTTATAAACCCAAGCGACAGCCATCTTTGTGCGCCCATACCTACATTACCAACAAAAGTTACCAATAAAACCAAAATCAGCGCGATTGCATACCAAAAATATGCTGTTTTTATCCAAAATTTGATGTTTGAAAAAGCCACCAAGAAGAAGATAAACATACCCAACATAATTTTTAATAATTGGGACATAGCAAAGGGATGCCATGAACCACCACCCGCACTGAACAAAACAACCAAAGATAAAATTAAAACAACACACATAGGAATAAATAATACCCATGAAAAACGCGACAGCTTTTCACAGAAAGTCATCATATTAGCATTAGAAACACGTGTTGTTGTTGACATTTTATTTTAATAATTCCTTCATAATTCTTGCAGTTGCATGTGCGGCAGGACTGCTGCCACCTGCATGTTCCATTATTATGCATACAGCATATTTTGGGTCTTTTGTTGGGGCGTACCCTACAAATAAACCATGGTTTCGTAAATTCCATTTTAATTGTTCTGTTGTTAAAACACCTTTTTCTCGTTCAGATTTTGAAATATTACGAACCTGGGATGTTCCTGTTTTGCCACCCATTTTCTTGCCGTTAACATTTATAGCACTGCCCGATGCTGTGCCACCTTTTTGGGTAACCTGTTCCAGACCATTTAACACAAATCTTAAGTTTTTCTCTTGGATACCAAGGTCCGCAAAACCAGGATTTGAATTGCTGTAAATCAAATGAGGTACAACCTGTTTATTAGATGCAACACGCGCCATCATTACGGCCAATTGCAAACAATTTGTTAAAATGAACCCTTGGCCAATGCCGGAAATAACTGTATCCCCATGAACCCACGAAGAACCTATGTTTTGTTCTTTCCAATATCTGTCAGGTATAACACCCGCCATTTCATGTGCCAAAACATCATCCATATATTTTTGATTTAACCCTAACTTTAATGCCATTTGTTTAATTGCATCAATACCTATACGCAGGGCAACCTGATAAAAATATACGTCGCAAGAATGTTTCAATGCGCCAGCCAAATCAACCCAGCCATGACCTTTCTTTTCCCAACAATGATATTTATGATTTCCATATTCCCAATATCCACGACAAAAGATTTTTTCTTTCGGGGTTATCGCGCCACTTTCCAAAGCGGCCAAAGCCACCACAATTTTGAATGTAGATCCAGGTGGATATAAACCCTCTATCGTTTTATTCATAAAAGGTTTTGCAACATCTGTTAAAAGTGAAGAAATGTATTCTTCGCCATCATCTGTTCTAAAATTATTTGGATCAAAACTGGGGGTAGATGCCATCGCCAATATAGCACCTGTTTCTATATCTAAAACGACACCACAACCCGCACGATTCATAGTTAAAGAATCATATAAAATTTTTTGTACATTATCACGAATAGTTGTTTTTAAATCATGACCAGGTATAGGGGAAATATATTGAGTTTTATCTTCGCCTGTGATTCGTCCCACAGCATTAGCAATCAAGACACTTTGTCCCATTTTGCCGGCGATATCGTCATTAAATCTTTTTTCCAAACCATTTATACCCGTTGTAAAAAATGGTGCATTTGGAACAGGTTTTTTAGGGGCACCAACATAACCAAATATTTGTGCACCCGCAGGTCCCATTTCGTATACGCGTGAAAAGCCTGTGTTTACGTGCAGGCCTGGAATATTTTTAGCGGCCAAACGTGCCAATGTATTCCAATTTGAATTTTCACTGATTAAAACAGGTTGAAAAGCCTTTTGTTTTTTTATTGTTCGCCAAATTCTATCAACTGTCTTTTTGCGCAGATTCAAATCGTTTTTTACAGTTTCTATTAAACCATCTAAATCGTTCGTTTCTTCTGGTATAACGTAAATTCTGTATGTTTGTGTATCGCGGGAAATTATTGACCCAGATTCAGATAATATATTGCCACGCTGTGCGATAAAGGCCTGGGTTCTAAATGAATTGTGTTCACTTTTTTTTGTGTATTCTTTGTAATTAAAAACCTGCATTTGTAACATGCGCAATATCAAAAAAGAAGTAAAAGCCACACCACCCGTTAAAAACAAGGCACTACGTCTGTCAAAAGTGCGTGCAACTTCTGTATCTATCATTTTTTATCGCGTATCTGTTATGCTTTTCCTTTTGTATTTAAACAAACTATCAATAGATGTTATTGGCATGTATAAAACATTTAACCACACGAATAACCATAAATTATTTATTAAATTTTTCCAGGTTAAATTTGCAAAAATTAAAATAAAAATTCCTGCCCCAGTAAACAACATAAATAAATACATCGCGTTTCTGTCCATATGTGGAACATCTACATATTTTTGGAAACCGTTTATTGCATATGCTAAACAAAAAAATGATGTCCAAAACAAAGGCAGTCCACATCTGTAATCTATTAAAAAGCAAAACAGTAATGCAAAACCCGCAAACCAATATATTTGTTTAACAAATGTGTAATAAAAAATTGGAATCAAGGCCAAGATTCCACCGGGATTCCAAAAATACACACTTAACCGCCATAAAAATATGGTGACCAAGAAGGGAAACAGTGTAAAAAATACAAGTTTTACATTATTCATTATTTATATGAACCATTGTTATCAAATTTTAATACTAATACTCTGGAAATTTTATTTGGTGATAACACATCAACGCGTGTTTCATCTATCATATCCCCAACGTATATCCCAGAGGGTAAAATACCACTGATATTACTGGTTATAACTTTTAATCCCTGGCGACCTGAAAATTGTGTGTCGCTGAAGAAACCAACCGAAGCACCTGTTTTACCATTTCCCTGTAAAAATCCGGAAACATCTGCCCCGGCAATTCGTATGGCGACATTTGAATCAGAATCACTTAAAGCACGAACCCTACAAAATTGAGAGCCACAATCAGATATCATACCAACCATTCTGTTATCAAAAGAAACGACCACCATTCCGCGTTCTAATCCTGATTGTGTTCCGCGGTTTATCAAAAATGTAGTATGATGAAACACAGAATCATTAAATTGTATATCTGCAACAACAGTTGAATAAGGCGACGATTTTTTTACATCCAATTCTTGTTCTAATCTTTTATTTTCTGCCAAAGCAACTTCATATTCATATTTTTGACTTAACAAAGTATCTAATTTTTCGCGCAATCTTTTGTTTTCCGCGCGGATTTGGGATGTTTCTCGCACCCATGTTATACTGTTCCCAACCACATGTATGGGCCATGTAACAACATCGCCTACGAAATTAGCCACGGGCAACACAACATGTGCCAAACCGTTCATAATCGTATAATCTGGCTTTGAAATCATAACATAAATGAAAAAGACAGGAACCGCGATAGCCGCCAAAGTGGATTTTAAGATTTTTATCAGCTTGTAAGATAATTTGTCTTTCGTCATGAAAAATACTTTAAACGCAAAAATTCCAATATTCAATAAAAACTTGATTTTTCTTTTTAATATGTCAAAATAAGCATCAGCCGACATGGCAAGGCGTTGCCACGAGGTTTATAAAAAAGGATAAAAAATGCCAAAATTAAAAACAAAATCATATATGAAAAAACGTGCGTCCATGACTGCAAGCGGTAAAATCCGCGTTGCAAGAAACGCCCACCACAAATGTCTGTTGCATAAATCCAAACGCGCTAATAACGCGGGGACCAAGCCACAGTATCTGAACAAAAACATGGAAGGTCAGGCTAAAATCTTGGCTCCATATGGATTGAAATAAAGGGGGCTATCATGGCAAGAGTAAAACGTGGAACTACTGTTAAACAAAAACACAGCAAGATTCTGGATAGAGCCAAAGGTTATTTGGGTCGTCATCATTCTACTTATCGTGCAGCACGTGAAAAAACCGAAAAAGCGGGTCAATATGCATACCGTGATCGCCGTCAAAAGAAACGCGATTTCCGTTCTTTGTGGATTGTGCGTATCAATGCAGCTGTTCGTCCTGAAGGTTTAACATACAGTCAATTTATGAATGGTTTGAAAAAAGCGGGTGTTACTTTGGATCGCAAAGTTTTGGCCCAAATGGCATATGATGCCGATAAAAACTTCAAAACATTGGTTGACACTGCAAAACGATTTATTGCCGAATCTGTTAAATAACACATTACGGCGTGTTTGTTTTGTTTAAAATATAAAAAAGGCCGTATATATGCGGCCTTGCTTTTTTATAAGATGGGGAAAACAAATGAAAGATAAAATTAAAAATGTAAATTCTTTGGAAGATTTGCAAAGTTTATACACCGAAACATTCGGTAAAAATGGGACTATGACCCAAAAGTTAAAAAATATGGCGAATTTATCCAACGAAGAACGTGCAGTTGTGAACACAGAAAACACCGAATTGCGCCAATTGTTCAAAGAAAAACAGGCGGAATTGGAATTGGCGGTGTTGAATTCTAAATTGGCAACAGAATATGTTGATGTAACATTGGACACAGAACCAAAAAATCGCGGAACGATACATCCTGTGACTCAATCATTCAAAGAAGCTATCGCTATATTTGAATCTATGGGATATACACTGATGACGGGGCCAGAAATCGAAGATGATTGGCATAATTTTACTGCGTTGAATACGCCTGAATATCACCCTGCCCGCGATATGCAAGATTCGTTCTTTTTGGAAAACGGAAATGTTATGCGTACACAAACCAGCGCGATTCAAATTCGTGCTATGGAAAAATTAGGCGCACCAATCAAGATATTTGCATTGGGTAATTGTTACCGCAAAGAATTAGACGCGACCCATTCTGCCATGTTTGATCAATTGGAAGGGTTGTGTATAGATACAGTTGAAAAGAATATAAATTTATCTGATTTGTTGGGAACCATGCGTGTGTTTGCTTCTAAATTCTTTGGCAAAGAAGTTGATTTACGTATTCGTCCTTCATACTTCCCTTTCACAGAACCATCTATTGAAATAGATATGAAATGGGGTGATAAGTGGTTGGAATTATTATGTGGCGGTATGGTTCATCCAAATGTTTTGCGTAACTGTGGTATAGATCCTGATAAATACCAAGGTTTTGCATTCGGTTTTGGTTGGGACAGATTAGTAATGTTGAAATATGGGCTGAACGATATTCGTGCCTTTACAGACAGCGATATTCGTTGGTTGAAAAATAGTGGTTTTTAATCAAGGGGGTAAAAAATGAAATGGTCTTATGAATGGTTAAAAGAATATTTAGATACAGATTTAACCCCAGAGCAAATTGCTGATAAATTAACAGCTGTGGGATTGGAAGTTGAAGATTTATCAACACCAATTTTGCCAATCGCTGCAAAAATTACGGAATGTGTTCCACATCCAAACAGTGATCATTTACATGTATTGCAAGTTGATGATGGCACAGGCAAATTGCGTCAGGTCGTATGCGGTGCACCAAATGCGCGCGTTGGATTGGTATCTGCGTTGGCTTTGCCAGGGTGCATAATCGGTGACTTTGTGATTCAACCTGGTAACTTACGCGGTGTTGATTCAAACGGTATGATGTGCAGTGCTGCCGAAATGGGAATTGGTGATGATGATGCCGGTATTATCGAATTAGATGAAAAACAAGAAAAAATCGGCGAACCTATATCCGTTATGCGTAACAGTGCATCTGCAGTATTGGAAACATCTATTACACCAAATCGCCCTGATTATTTATCTGTACGTGGTATTGCGTTGGATTTAAGTGCGGCTGGGGCTGGTAAATATATCGCAGAAGATATCAAAGAATTGGAATTAAAGTCTGGTTCTCGCAAAGTGAATTTGGTTGCCGAAAAGGCATGTCCAACATATCGCTTTTGTGAAATACACGGAATTAAAAATGTTCCGTCCTCTGATAAAATACAAAATCGTTTACGCAGTGCAGATATAAACCCAAAAAATACTGCAATTGATGCTACGAATTATATATGTTATGATTTGGCGCAACCTATGCATTGTTTTGATGCAGATAAAATCGTTGGCGATATAACTGTGCGTATGGCGAAAGATGGCGAAACATTTACAGACCTGTTCGGCAAAGAACATGTGTTATGTGAAAAAGATTTGGTTATAACCGATGATGCCGGTATATTGGCTTTGGCTGGTGTTGTTGGTGGGGAACGCGGTTCAACTACAGACGAAACCAAAAATATTATATTGGAATCTGCATATTTTGATCCTGTGTTTATTCGTAAATCTTCGAAACGTCATGGGATATCAACAGATTCTTCATACAGATATGAACGTGGTATTAACCCAGATGGCACAGCCAAAGCTTTGGCGTTGGCTGCTAAAATCATCATGGATCAATGTGGTGGTGAAATTGTAAATGTTTCTGTGGCGGGACGTGAAAAATATGTTCCGGAAACAGTTGTATACAATCCATCATATTTCCAACAAAAAACAGGTTTAACTTTGGATGCAGATACACAACGTGAAATACTTGAAAGATTGCAATTCAAAGTTGCCAATAACAAAAAAGGTGATTGGGTTATAACACCAAACCCACAACGTGTAGATGTTGTGATTCCTGAAAATATTGTTTCAGATTTAATCCGTATCTATGGCTATGACAAGGTTGGGTTGAATTATGTCCCTGAAAAAACAGTTCCTGCGGAACATAATGATTTGAATATACCTTTGAAGGAAAAATTAGCAAATCTGGGTTTGAACGAAGCTATTACTTTTGGTTTTGGTAATTCCAAAGTTGAACAATTGGTAACTGATAAACCTTTAATCAAAGTTGCAAACCCAATTATTGTTGATTTAGATACTGCAAGAAATAATTTGTTGGGAAATTTATTGATTGCAGTGGCAAATAATGAAAAACGTGGTTTTTCTGATTTGAATATGTTTGAAATGGGTGCAGTGTTTGATGGTGATAAACCTGGTGAACAATATACATCTATTTGTATAGTTCGCACCGGGAATACATCGCCAAAGCATTGGCAAAAACGCAATCGCCCTGTTGATGTATTCGATGTAAAATCAGATATTGTGTCTTTGTTGGGTTCACAAAAATTCAATATAGATACCAAGAATGCGCCACGTTGGGCACACCCATACAGATACGGTGCAATTACCCAGGGACCACGTGTCATTGGACAATTTGGTGAATTACATCCATCTGTCGCAAAACAATTACACATAAAAACACCTGTGATGATTGGTTTGATTGACAACATAGAAAATTTACCAAAAAATCCGAAACACAAAAAAATACCTGTAACCGATTTTATGCCAATCACACGTGATTTTGCTTTTGTAGTTGATGCAAAATATGAATCACAAAAAATGATTGCGACAGCACTGGGGGCAGATTCACACATATCAAATGCGGTTATATTTGATTCATTTGATATGGAAAACGGATTAAAATCTGTTGCATTTACAATAACGATTTATCCTGAACAAAACATGTTAGATACAGATTTGTTAAAGATTCAAGAAAACGTTATCAGAAATGTTGAATCAAAATGTGGTGCTAAATTGCGTGCATAAAATCGCAATAAATAAAAGACCGGTGTGAAAAACACCGGTTTTTTTATAAAATTTATATATAAAACTTGATTTTCATAAAAATTCATTGTATAAATAGTGTCATGAAACAAAAAACAATAATTATCATTAAATAAAAGGCACTGCGCTTTGGCGGTGGCTGGGGCGCATAAAGCGCCCTTTTTCAATGCAAATAAAACAAAGGTAGAAAAACAATGGCATATCCAAAAACAGAAACCAAAGCGAATTTTTCAGAATTAGAAAATAAAATCTTAGAATTTTGGCGTGATGATGACACATTTCATAAATCATTGAATAAAACAAAATTGGGACATCCGTTTACTTTCTATGATGGTCCACCGTTTGCAAATGGTTTGCCACATTGGGGACATCTGGGCGTATCAGCGGTTAAAGATATGGTCTGTAGATTTAATACTATGCGTGGCCGTTATGTAGAGCGCGCGTTGGGTTGGGATTGTCATGGTCTGCCAGCTGAAGCGTCTGTTGAAAAGAAGCAAGGTCGTACCGCTAAAGATATTGTCGCAACTGATGGAATTGCAGCATTTTGTGATATGTGCCACGATGATGTTATCACATACACAAATGAATGGGTACGTTTCATAGAACGTGTGGGACGTTGGGTTGATGGTGGTAAAGATTTGGGCTATCGCACAATGGATACCAATTATATGGAATCTGTTATCTGGGCTTTGAAAGAATTATATAATCGTGGTTTGTTATACAAAGATTTCAAAGTAAATCCATATGATTGGAAACTTGGCACTGTCTTATCAAACAGCGAAGCGTCATCTGAATATCAGGATATTATTGATGATACAGTCACAGTTTGGTTTGAACTGGAAAATGGCGATCGTGCAATGGCATGGACAACAACACCATGGACACTACCTGCAAATTCAGCATTGGCTGTAAATAATAATATGACATATGTTCGTATGCGCCATGATGATGGTCATGTCTATGTTTTGGCAGAGTCTCGATTAAAAGCATATGAAAAAATATTTGCAAATTCTGAAAACTTAGGAACTGTAAATGGTTCTGAATTGGTTGGTCTGCATTATAAACCGATTTTTCCATATTATACAGAATTGGCAAAATCAGGTCATGGGCTGTATACAGTAATTTCTGGGGATTATGTATCGGACAGTGATGGTACTGGTATTGTTCATATTGCACCTGCATATGGTGAAGATGACTATATCGTTGCCAAAGCAATCGATTCACAATTCCCTGTGATTTTGAATGTTGATGATTATGGCAATTTTGATAACACAGTCAAAGAATGGGCGGGCGAAAACATATTTGATGCAAATCCAAAAGTCATAGATTGGTTGCGTGATAATGGTATTTTGGTAAAGAAAGATCAACACAAACACAGTTATCCATTTGGTCCGCGCAGCAAAGAAAAATTGATTTATCGTGCAACTGATGCGTGGTATGTTGATGTTCCAAAAATTCGTGAAAGATTAGTTGAAATAACCAAGAACGAAACAACATGGACATCGGCTGGAAATCGGTTTTTATCTTGGATTGAAAACGCACGTCCTTGGGGAATTTCTAGAAACAGATTCTGGGGCGTACCATTACCGCTTTGGGAAAAAGATGGTGAATATAAAATCTTTGGTTCTGTCGCAGAACTGGAAGAATTTTTCAATATGAAAATTGACGATCTGCATCGTCCAACATTGGATGCGTTGACACGTGATGGTTGGAAACGTATACCTGATGTTCTGGATTGTTGGTTTGAATCTGGGTCTATGCCATTTGCATCATTGCATTACCCGTTTGAAAACAAGGATATTTTTGAAAAAACTTTCCCGGCTGATTACATCATAGAAGGCCAAGATCAAACGCGTGGATGGTTTTATCATTTGATGATAATGGCAGTCGCGCTATTTGATAAACCTGCGTTTCGTGTAGTATCGGCAAACGGTATGGTCGTTGATGAAAATAAACGCAAATTTTCAAAATCGTTGGGAAATTTTGTTAATCCGGATCAGCAACTTGAAACATATGGTGCAGATGCTATCCGTCTGTTTATCTTGGGTAGTAATTTTATGAAGGCTGAACCGGTGCCTGTTGATAAAGAAGGTGTGGTCTTTAATGACACAATTAAAACAATTTTAACACCGCTTTGGAACGCATATCATTTCTTTACTTTGTATGCTAATGCGTCTGATATCATAGTATCAAAAGAGCCGAATTTAGATAATGTTTTGGATAAATACATAATATCTGAATTGAACGATTTGATAAAAACGACTACATCTGCTTTGAATGATTATAAGCCAGATATCGCAGTTAAAGAATTTGCAAGATTTTTGGATATATTGAATAACTGGTACATACGTCGTAACAGAACAAGATTTTGGGACGAAGATATGGAAGCATTCGAAACATTACATTATGTGTTAACTACATTCTGTAAATGTTTGGCGCCATTTGCACCATTTATCGCTGAATATATATTCAAGAATTTAACAGGCGAAGAATCTGTGCATTTACAAGATTGGCCAACAGCAACAGATGTTGATGAAAAAATCGTAAACGACATGCGTCGTGTTCAATCAATCGTGTCTGTGGGTAAACAATTACGTGAACAATATAAATTGCGTAATCGTTTGCCTTTGGCTGATGTTACAATCGCAGGTGTTGATATGCGCGAATACGGCGACATCATCAAAGATGAATTAAATGTCAAAGCTGTTAAATTCATCGAAAATATAAATGATGTGGCTGATTCATTTGTATATTTGGTTACACCAAAAATCGGTGCACGTTTGGGTGGTGCTTTGAAAGACATTATCCCAATGGTAAAACATGGTGATTATAAAATCGAAAATGATAAATTGGTCGTTGGTGAATATGTTTTGAACAGCGACGAATTTGAAAATCGTTTAACCGTCAAAGATGGTGTGTCGGGTGCAACATTACCAGACAACACAGCGGTCGTTGTATTGAATACAGAATTGAACGCTGAATTACAAGAAGAAGGTTTGGTAAATGATGCGTTGCGTTTCATCCAAGATTCACGCAAAGCGGCAAATCTGGATGTGTCAGACAGAATAAAATTGGCATATACCGCTGATGTTGCCCTGCACAATGCGATAGAAGCACACAAAAAACGCATAATGCATGATGCGTTGATAACTGAAATGACATTTGGTGATGCAAATCAATTCAGTGATAAAATCGAAGAATACAATTTGTCTATCAACATTGAAAAAGCAAATGCGTAAACAAAAAATAATTCTTAGTCCGGATATTTATTTTGAAAATGTTTGTCCAACATTGAATATGAATATCCGGTCTGAATTATATTCCACAAATGAATTTACATTTGCGGTGGCTGTGATTTTATCAGCCCAGGCAACTGATAAAAAAGTTAATGAAGTTACCCCAGAATTATTCCGTATAGCACCAACGCCCGATAAAATGCTGAAGTTGGGGATTGACGGATTAAAACAACATATCAAAGTAATTTCTTTCTTTAATAACAAGGCGAAAAACATAATTTTATTGTCACAACAATTGCAAGATAAAAACAGCGACGATATAAATTATAAATTCCCAACAAAATATCACGACAGAAATGAATTAATGAAATTAGCAGGGGTCGGTCAAAAAACCGCCAATGTGGTATCTAATGTTTTGTGGGGTGCGTCAAACATAGGTGTGGATACTCACGTTTTCCGTCTGTCGCATCGATTTGGTTGGTGTGATGAAAACGATAATACACCCGAAAAAGTAGAAACAAAATTATTGAAAATTATTCCACAAAAATACCATTCAATTACAAATCATGTAATGGTTTTGCATGGTCGTTATACATGCAAGGCACTTCGCCCAAATTGTGTAAATTGCCCAGTTGTAAAATGGTGTAATTCTAAAGATAAAAGACAATAAAAATACCGGTATTTACCGGTATTTTCTTAAATTTTTATGGTGCCGGTTATAGGACTTGAACCTACGACCCCCTCATTACGAATGAGATGCTC